>CAXGBP010000107.1:0-3778 GCA_964007685.1 uncultured Candidatus Poseidoniales archaeon
ATCATCCACACTTACTATGAGAATGGGTCATCTGGAGAGTCCTACACCGAAGAAGGTGAATTGTACACACTCTCTACCGGCATCTCGAGTGGAGTGAAGCAAATCACTCTAGTCGACGCCTCGGCATTTTCAGATCAAGGAGGTACTGGCCTAATCGGTGAAGATTCGTTCAGATGGTCTGGCAAGAATGGTGACAGATTGACCGGAATCAGCGGAATAGATGAGGATGCGGCTGAGGGTACAGTAGTCAGTTACTATGTCCAGATTTCAGCTTATGATGCGAATCGGGAACGAATGGGGATGAATGACCCGGTAGCTGTTCAATTCGTCTACTACATCGAACATCTTTTGGAAGGAGATTGGGGGGAATCTATCACTTACCATCGACCTGTAATCGATGTTGTCAAAGACGCTGCACCAATTACTCTTGAAATGTCATTCCTCGCACTGGCTATCGCATACCCATTAGGAATAATTCTGGGAATCATCAGTGCGGTTCGACAGGACAAGATGTTCGACCATTTATCCAGATTCCTCGCTATCGCATTCGTCAGTCTGCCTATTTTCTGGTTCGCGATGGTTCTGCAATTATTCTTCGCCACAGGCCCGGAGAATTCAGGGATATGTGATCCCATTTTTGGCACTGACGGTGGTTGCTTCCCTATCTACGGACGGCACGATCCAGGGTTCTCATTCCCTGAGGACGGATTCGGAATTACTCTTAGTACCCTGATACCCGGCTTAGACGGGACTTTCTTGGACCTCTCAATCCCGTATCCTGACGGCGGAACAGGATTCCATTTGGTTGACAGTTGGTTTGCCTCTGATGAGCAGCTGGCCGCTCTTCCTGACGAATATGGTTCCCGAAGACTCCTGTTCAAGGACACGATTCTCCACCTCGTTCTACCCTGCACCGCCCTCGGTGTTGCCTCCGCTGGAGGACTTCTCAGATACATGCGAGCGAGTCTTCTCGAGGTTCTGAACGAGGATTACGTCCGAACCGCACGAGCGAAGGGGCTTGCGGAATGGCGTGTGATAATCGTTCACGCCTGCCGTAACGCTCTGGTCCCTATCGTCACCATCCTTGGTTTCTCGATTGGAGGAGCGATAGGTGGCGCAGTTCTCACTGAGACCATCTTCGCCTTCAACGGAATGGGAAGGGTTGCTGTGACCTCCATTCAATATCTCGATTTCACAGTCATCATGGGAGTCACTCTCATCACTTCAGTCATTTTCCTCCTCTCCAATCTCATTGTTGACATCATGTATGCAGTAGTCGATCCAAGGGTGAGATTGGAATGAAGCGCTGGCCTGATGGAGCTGCAGATCGCAAGGAGAGCATTAGGAGGCTCTCAGAGGCTCTGAGTCAGTTTGGCACCGACATGAGTCGTAATTGGAAGGTCTACCGAAGGTCTCTGTTAGCTGTAGTCGGCCTCAGCATGGTGTTCTTCGTATCGACGGTCTCGATCCTTGCCGACGAAATCGCCGTTGAGCACCCCTACCGCAATCTCCAGGATACAGAGGACCTTTGGTCCATCGATTACGAACCTCGCCGAGCGCATCCTTTCTCTGAGGAATGTGATTGGCATGAACAATCCATCTCTCTCACCAAATTGCGCAGGGACAATGTGATGACCGTGGTCGCCGAGTCTGACGACAAGGTCGGGTCCGACAATCGCTACTATCGAGACACTCTTTCTGTCATAGAATTCATCAGTCTCGAGGATAATGTCGGTGGTGAATTGAACACCTCATTGATTTCAATTGATTCGACCAATTCTTCCATCCTCGTAATCTCTCAGGAGATGTATGATAATATGTCATTGACGACGGTTTGGCTGACCTATGAATTTGATAATTCAGCCATGCATCACTGGTGGATGCCAGATGGGTACGACGTCTGCATCTTTGGCACAAATAATCAAGGTCAGGATATGTTCAGCAAGGTCCTCTATGGTTCGCGAGTTTCTCTCAAAATCGGTATCACTGTCGCTATGCTGACTGTGACTCTCGGTACAATAGTCGGCAGTATCAGCGGCTACTACGGTGGTCGCGTTGATGAGGTCATCATGAGGATATGTGACATATTCTTCGCAGTTCCTGGATTAATTCTCGCCATGGCTTTCGTGACTGCGATGTCGGCCATGACGAGTCTGACGATGCCGCTATGGTTGGGGATTCTGATTCCGACAATATTCCTTTGGATGGTCTTCAAGGATAGTCTGAAGTCGACACTGATTCTCTCTAAGGATTCACAAACTTTCAATTTCATAAAGAATAGTCGAGGAGTTTTCTATGCGTTCATTCTCCTCTTCTTCTTACTAGGAATGTCAGATCTACCACTTTGGCCCGAGCTGTTCGGGTATTTCGAATCGGGTTCATCAAGAACTGCGGTTTCGTTGGGGCTGATTCTGGCTCTATCTGGACTCTGGATTTTGGATCAGAAGTTTATCGAGAACGCATCATTTGACGAAGCGGCACCAAGATTCCGCGCTTTCTTCGACTGGACCAATCCGTGGAGATACCTCTCAATGAGGACTGTGGCGATATTCTTCGCTGCAGTGATTCTGATGAATTATTCAGGGACCGTCGGGGATGATATTGTCGTAATCAAGGATTTCGACAGACTTTGGAAGATCCAGGCCGCTCTGATCTTTACTGGTTGGCCTGGATATGCTCGTCTGATTAGGGGCCAAGTTCTCTACGTCAAGGAGATGACTTTTGTCGAGGCCGCCCGAAGCGTTGGAGCACCCCCTGGACGAATCATGTTCCGACACATTCTACCAAATGCTTGGGCACCTCTCCTCGTAGCATTCACCCTCGACATTGGCGGTACGATTCTCTCTGCTTCGGGCCTCTCTTTCATCGGCCTCGGAGCGGCACCTGGAACTGCGGAATGGGGAATTCTTGTCTCCGAGAGTCGTCAATTCTTCCTCGATGACCCTCATCTGATGTTCTTCCCCGGGATTGCGATTGCAATAACGACTCTCGGATTCAATCTTCTCGGCGACGGCTTGAGGGATGTTGTTGATCCAAAGAATAGGAGGTAGATATCGTGGCAGATGACATTCTTAGCATTGAGAACCTTCGGGTTCACTTCGATACTCTGGATGGGCCTGTCGAGGCTCTTCACTCTGTAGACCTATCAGTTGGCAACGGCGAAATCATGGGTCTGGTAGGTGAATCTGGTTGCGGAAAGTCGGTTACTTCCTTGGTGACGATTGGGCTGGCCACCTGTGACATAGATGAGGGGAGTGTCAAGTACCAAGGCACCGAATTGCTTCATCGTGACCCTTTGCATATTCAGCGTAATATCAAAATTTCATCCGCGATTACGGCACTTTCAGTCCTCGCGGCAGTCATCACTTCAATCTGGATTCTGATTGAACCTATTCAGGGTGTGACTATGGTTGCAACGCTGAGTTTGGTTGGAGGGCTGTCTTGGTTATTCGGCTTCTTCCAGAAATTTGGTTCACGCAAGCATACGAATTTCATGCGGTGGATTCGTGGAAACGAGATTAGTATGATTTTCCAAGAGCCGATGACGGCGTTGAATCCACTTTACACGATTGAGAAGCAAGTCTCAGAGGTGATGAAGGAACACGATCGTCTCGTAGCACCTGAGGTCTCCAATCTTCGAAGAGCGGGGCAGGCATTGACGACTCCTGTTCGATTGATTTTCAAGTCACTGTTCACGAGGACATTGCCTTCGCTCTCTATTCTTCTGACTCTTACCTTTGTCATAATTGCTCATCGAACCGGTTTTGCAGGGGATTTG
>CAXGBP010000108.1:0-3731 GCA_964007685.1 uncultured Candidatus Poseidoniales archaeon
CCTGCGACCTGTGGATTAACAGTCCACCGCTCCACCAACTAAGCTATGTCGGCCCAGCCCTGCGCCGGTTCTCCCCTTCATGAAAGAATCGGGTAGTAGTAGTCACTTCAGAATTCTGAACCGTTGGCAAACTTTGCCACTTCAAAAGAAATAATCAGTGTTTGAAAGGAGTGAACTACGGCTCACTCCCACTCGATTGTTCCTGGTGGCTTGTGAGTGATGTCGTAAACGACTCTATTCACTTGCCCCTTGAGTTTGTTCGTAATTTCGGTGCTGATTCCAGCGAGGACCTCGTGAGGAATCTCAGAGTATCGTGCGGACATACCATCGAGGCTTGTCACCGCGCGCACGACGATGGTCTCGCCATGAACGCGAGCATCTCCGTGCACTCCAACGGAACGCACCGGTAGTAGAGCAGCGAAATACTGCCACGGAATGTCGCACTTACCCTCAGCCGCTGCCTCACGAAGCCGAACTTCGACGATGTGACAGGCTTCGCGGCAGGCCTCGACGCGCGGCCGAGTCAAGTCACCGAGAACTCGCACGGCAAGGCCAGGTCCTGGGAATGGTTGCCGCTCGCTGGATTTAATCTTCAATTGACGAGCGATTTGCCGAACCTCATCCTTGTAGAATTCGCGCAGAGGTTCAACGATGGTCAGATCGACATCCTCTGGCAGACCACCCACATTGTGGTGGCTCTTGATGACGTCACGCTCGCCGCCACCAGACTCAATCCAGTCGGGCGCTATTGTCCCTTGAACTAGAAATTTAGCGCCGCAGTTGGCCTGTTCTTCCTCAAAGACACGAATGAATTGCTCACCGATTACCTTGCGCTTGTGTTCTGGATCGGTGACTCCCTCAAGGTGGTGGAAAAACCGTTCTGATGCATCCACAACCTTGAGCTCAATGCCCATCTCTGCGAACATTTCGCGTACTTCCTCGGTCTCTCCCTTGCGCATGAAACCAGTATCGACGTAGACACAGTGAAGCATACTTCCGACAGCACGGTGAGCTAGAACTGCAGCCACCGAACTGTCGATTCCTCCTGAACAAGCAATGATTGCTGTATCATTGATTTGTGACTCGAGAGCCTCAATGGCCTCGTCGACCAGCATCTGGGTGTTCATCATTGAATTCACCCTTGGATAGACTCGTCGTCTGAGATGACCTTCGCGGTCATCGCTGATCTGTAATCTAAGTAGGCTGCAGCGAGCGCGTCGTTGGAAGCGGCTAGAATCTGCACGGCCAGAGCCCCAGCATTATCTCCGCGGTCGACGCCGACGGTAGCGACCGGTATTCCTGGCGGCATCTGAACTATTGACAGGAGTGAGTCGAGAGGGACTTTGCCACCGACTGGAACTCCGATTACCGGCTTTGTTGTCATCGAGGCGATGACGCCGGGTAGAGCGGCTGCCACACCAGCCATTCCGATGAAGACTTGGCAGCCATCAGCCTCAGCCGCCTCGATGATTCCCTCGAGATACTTTGGTGCGCGGTGCGCCGAAGCTACGCGTATCTCGTAGTTCACATCGAACTTGTCGAGCACGCTTCGGCACTTCTCGGCGATTGGTATGTCGGACTTGGAGCCCAGAACAACACAAATGTCCATGCCACAGCGGGCCACGGCCGGTTCAAATGCCTGCCGAATGGCCCCACTCCCGCAAATGTGTCACTGCTCGGCTGGAGTGATGAATCTCTCGGGCCAAGCCTCGCCTGCGATGACTAGTGGAGGGGACGCAAATAAATCGGCGAAAGCCTGCTTCGCAACTAACTTCTCAGAGAATGGATCATGCAGCGTCCCTCCTCTGTGTTTGAGAGTAAAAGCCACGAAAGTAGAGTCGCCGCGGGTGACTCCTGCGAGGTCCGCGGCGTACTCGGGTAACGGCCCATCCCACTGTGCCAACGGGCCGTTACGGAATCCAGCCGAAACTCCCACCCAACCCTGCGCGAGGATGTCTTTGGAGAAGTCGGAAGATTCGATGGGGAGTAACCAGCGTGCAGAATTGTGTCCAGCACTGACTGTGATATTGCCGATGGTTCGGTATTGCACATAAGCAAAAAATGCGAATGCTATACCACCAATTCGTGGGTCGATCATCACATGCAGCAAGAAAAGGAAAGCTCCCAGAAGCATCAATCCTCCTTCGAATGGATAGAGGTCGAGAGGGTTTGCGCGAGCTCGATTTTCTAATCCATCGCGCAGCTTTGAAAATGGAACGAAAAGCAGCAACCAGCTGATTGCAAACAATGCCAGAGCGACATTCTGGTCGTCAGGGGTATTGCCTGGAAATACCAGAGGCACGAGCGAGGCAAGGAGAAAAAAAGGTGCCCAAGCCGTTGTGTAGAGAATCATTGGACCGAGCGGCTGCAAACGTTGTCGTATCCAACCTCGTCCACCATCACGGTGGTCGGTGACGCTCCAAGACTCTGGTGGATTGACTTCACCGGCAAGAGACTCAGGGACTGATTCACTGGCCGGGTACCAACGTCCCTCTCCCGCCAGCCAGTCGGAGTCGCGAGCGGCCTGCATCGTGCTCGCGTTGGGCCGCTCGTATTTGGTTCGCGCCGATACTCGGGGTTTCGTACGCTTATTCCTCGTCGAATGGATGTTTGAGGACGAGGGAGCGCGCCGCGAGGACTTCGTCGACACGGCGCACATCGGTTGTGTGCGGCGCGGTAGTTACGAGTTCTGGATCTTCGCCAAGTATCTTGAGGAAATCTTCGGCGAATTTGTCGAGAACTTCCTTCGATTCAGTTTCGGTAGGCTCGATCATCAAACACTCAGGGACAATCATTGGGAAGTAGAGTGTAGGTGACATGTATCCATAGTCTAGCAGGCGTTTAGCGACGTCTTTGCCTGTGACTCCGACCGCTTCCTTGAGCGGGCTCATCGAGAGTGTGAATTCGTGCTTGACGACTTTCGCTGGGGCTCCGTCGAGCGGCATTGCGTGGACTCCTTCAGCACCTTGCATAATGCGATGGCGGAGGTAATTTGCGTTGAGAACAGCGTGCTCGCTCATGCGCTCTAATTCCCGTCCGTAGCGTCGATAGAATGCCCATGCTCGGACCACTGCTCCAGAATTTCCATGCCACTGCTGGACCTTCCCAATGGTATTCTTCGGGGTGCGCCAGAAGTAGCGGTATCCATCACCGGTTGCTCCTCCATCGCTTGCTTCCTCACGATCGGTGAGCGGGGCTGGTAGGTATTCTGCTAGGTGTGACTTGACTCCGATTGGACCACTGCCAGGCCCGCCCCCTCCGTGAGGCTGGCTGAAGGTCTTGTGGAGATTGTAGTGGACTGCGTCGAAGCCCATTCTGCCGGGGTCGGTTTTCCCGAGAATAGCGTTGAAGTTCGCTCCGTCGTAATACATTTGGCCACCGGCTGAATGAACGATTTCTGCGGCCTCTGCGATTTCTGGTTCGAATACGCCGAGAGTGCTAGGATTGGTGACCATCATCGCAGCCGTATCCTCTCCAACTGCAGCGCGCAACGCCTCTAAGTTGAGGCGACCATCTTCACCGCTTGGGATCTCAACGATTTCGTAGCCGCACATTGCTGCTGAAGCCGGGTTCGTGCCATGTGCGGAATCAGGGACGATTACCTTGTCTCGCTGTCCCTGCCCATTTTCGCGATGATATTCCTGAATGCATCTCATCGCGGCGAATTCTCCTTGTGCGCCGGCAACCGGTTGCAGTGTGACTTGATCCATGCCGGAGCAAATCTCGAGCAT
>CAXGBP010000109.1:0-3713 GCA_964007685.1 uncultured Candidatus Poseidoniales archaeon
AGTAGTGCTCTTGCGCTACCACCGACTAGATGGACTGCGGTATGATGGTCCATCAGTTGGCGTCTTCGGCTCCAGTCGACTTGGCCTTCGACTTCGCCACTTGTGAGTGCCGCGTCGGTAAGGTGGAAGATGACTCCATTTTCGACGCGAGTATCGGCTACACTCGCTCCGCCGAGGGTGCCTTGGTCGCCGAGTTGCCCCCCTCCTTCGGGATAGAATAGCGTACGATCGAGGACTACTGCATGGGTTGGAGTGATACTTACTTCTGCAGACAGATTGAGTGAATCGATTTGTTCTGGGCTGACTGGGCTGCAATGGAGAACTGTTGCTCGGAACTCGGTTTTGCTGGTGTCGTCGTAATAATCACGCATGGTTGTCGGCTGGCCGATTGGGAAAATTTTCTCCTTTGCCTTGCCTTTTGCTGCCGCCTTAGTGCCCTCAGCGTTGCGTGCGGCCATATCGGCTGCGAATCCGACTCGCACCGAGAGGTTCTGCCAGCCGAGCCCATGGGCTATCGAGACTACCATGTCGGGGTTGAGACCTCGCTCTTCGGCTAGTCGGAAAAGCGTCTCATCAGGTACTTCGCTGGCATCCTTTGCCACATCGCGCAGAGCCGTTCTGACCGCCGCCTCACCCTTGCGTAGCATCTCGTGATAACGGGCTTCTTCCAGAGAGAGAATCATCAGGATTCCTTCGCGCGACTGAACAAATCCAGTCATATCGAGGTGAGTGTCCATGTGGTGCTCGCCTAATTCAGCAAGGCTCACATCGATGCCCAAATCTCCCTTCATGCGACAAACTCGCCTCGCCATCATGCGAGCCAGATAACCCGCCTTGGCATTGCTCGGGACCAGCCCATCGCCCAACATGTTGCATATCGCATGCATGTGGTCGGGAATGGCGTAAATTGAGGATAGCGGCTCAGTAACGCGTTTGAGGTCGCCAACAGAAATCTCAACTCCGCCATCGGCCAAACGCTCTGCGAGCCGCTGATACAATGAACCAACATCTGTCCCGACATCGATATTGAGGATTCCAGCAAGTTGAGACAACTCGGTGAGCAAAGCATCGGTATCGACGCCGAGTCCCAATCCCGCAACCATCTCATCGAAGCTAGCAAGCCCCTTGAGCCAATCCACCGACTCGGGATAAATCGCTTCGTAAATCGTTGGCGTTCCAGCCGCAGCCCAGCAAAATCGCTCAAGTCCGTAGCCCGTATCGATGATTTGTAGAGGCATCTCGCGGTATCGAAGACCTTTGATCTCGACATCGCCGTCCTCGTGCTCCTCGAGACTCATGAAAACCAGAGTCGCAAGTTCAAGTCCGCCAACAATAACTTCCAGCGCGGGCCCGGCATTACCGCCGCCAGACCATGGATTTTCGATGTAAGTGATATCGGCTGGAGCAATGCCAAAGGTGTTGACCAGCATATCATCGCAATAGCGGACGCATTGGTCAATCCAGTAAATCACCTCGCCGTCCTGAGGTCGATTGAAGGCGTGGTGTGCCATCATCTCAAATGTCGTCAAATGACGTCCGGAACGGCCCACTGCAGCCACATCCGTCAAACGAATACAAGGTTGGCTAATTCCCAAAGGGTTCGCCGGGGGAGGTACAGTCCCATTCGTCACATGTGGTTGGAAGTCAGCGATCGACGCTATCGTTAGATGAATGTCATCGCGCCATCGTGCGAGCACGGGGTAAGGATCAACACGCGAATGGCCCCGCTGCTCGAAATATCCGAGGAAAGCCTCGCGCATCGCGTCTTTCAGCGCCTTTCCTCGCATCGGGAAGCCATCGATAATCGGGTTCCCGATGAAGGTGTATGAATCCTCAACCGTGTCGCCAGAGGTCGTACGCGCAGGGTCTCGTGACCAGAAGCGAAGGCCGGTGACCTTGCAAATGCGAACCTCGTGTCCCGACTCCTCCCAGAACGGGATGTTGGTCTCTCCGAACGTCATCGATTGACCCTCTACAGTCGCCCCATCGGCTGGTCCGTCTTGAAAGCGATTGTCTGTGACGCTGCGGCGCGTTGAAATCGAGGGCACGCCCCCAATCAGCCATGAGTGCTGAGTGGAGGAAGCATCTGAGCCCGGATGGACCGGGACGGATGCGCATCGCGAAGCACGGTTCGATGCTGACTGATGCGCTACTGATAGCCGATGCTGAGCACATGGCCGGGCATACCGACGACCGTTCGCCTGAGCAGTTGTGCAATACTGCTGGAATACCCGGAATCGTCGGGGAAGCCTGGGCTATGGCTGACTGGCATTTTGGTTATGGATTCCCTATTGGTGGTGTGGTTGCCACCGATGTTAATGCTGGTGAGCTCGGTGGGGCGATATCGCCAGGTGGTGTTGGATTCGACATCAATTGCGGAGTTCGGCTTTGTGCGCTTGATGTCGATGTCAACGATATCGATGCGAAAGCGCTGGCTGGTATGCTGGCGCGGGAGATTCCGGCCGGCGCTTCGAGTAAAGGTGGAGTCATATTGGATGAAACGAGTATGGCCGCCGTGCTTTCAGAAGGTGCTTCGGCGGCTGTTGAAATGGGATGGGGTGAGGAACAAGACCTCGCCGCCATCGAATCGAATGGCGTGCTCGATAGCGAGGAGCGAAATGTCGGTGAGCGTGCCCAAAAGCGTGGCATGAAGGCTCTAGGCACTCTTGGTAGTGGTAATCACTTCCTCGAATTGCAAGTTGTCGATAGAATAGAGGATGGTAGCGCTGCAGCCGCTTATGGCCTGCGAGAAGGACAAGTTACCGCGATGATTCACACAGGTTCACGTGGCTTAGGTCACCAAGTTTGCAGCGAGCACGTCGCTGCAATCGAAAGCAAATATGAGCGAGACGGAGATCATTGGTTCGCACCAAAGTGGGATTACCGACTGCGCGACCGCCAACTCGCAGCTGCGCCCATATTCAGCCGTGAAGGGGCGGCCTATCTCGATGCAATGCGAGCGGCTGGCAATTATGCATTCGCTAACCGCTCGGCACTCACTCAAAGACTGCGGAATGTTCTGCGAGGTCACCTCGGCCGCGATGGGGGTCTCGAAGTAGTCTACGATGTGAGCCATAATATCGCTAAAGTCGAGAATCACATCGTTCACGGGAAATCCTGCAAATGCTGTGTCCACCGCAAAGGTGCGACAAGAGCTCTTGGCGGAGATCATCCCGAACTCGCTAGCAGATTCTCCGCCGTCGGTCAACCAGTGCTAGTGCCCGGTGACATGGGGACAGCCTCATGGGTCCTCGCTGGGCCAAAATCGGGCGGCAACGACGCATTCTCATCATCATGCCACGGCGCCGGCCGTCGCCTCTCGCGCACGGCCGCCCGAAAGCTGATCGATTCAGACCAACTTCGAGCGCAACTCGAAGCTTCGGGCGTCCACGTGCGCGCAAAGACACCGAATGTTCTCGCTGAAGAAGCTCCGGACGCCTACAAAGACGTCGACGAAGTCATTGCCCTGACCGCTTCAGCGAATCTCGCAAGACCTGTCGCCCGCCTACGGCCATTCGCTGTAATCAAGGGATGAATCGCCTAGGTTAGGCTCATGCCGAGTCTCACTTCTCGCGATACTCGATTTCGATTACATCGCCATCATGCATGACATAATTCTGGTAATCATAGTTCTGAACCCCATTGACAAACATCACGACTTCGTTAACATCGTTCGCTTCTTTGTTCAGAATGTGAGTCTCATCGAAATCCTC
>CAXGBP010000110.1:0-3679 GCA_964007685.1 uncultured Candidatus Poseidoniales archaeon
GCGCCGCACTGAAGATGCGGAGGCCGCTGGTTCAAGTCCGGCCAGTCCCACCATATTCTCATTCGACGCCGTCGAGGACACGAATTTGCATCTCGTTGAGGACTGCGACGCCTGCGGTTGCTGATTCTATGAGTGCGTCGAGCTCGGCGCGGGTGTAGGTGAATTCTTCTCCAGTTCCCTGAACTTCGACAAACTTGCCGTCTGCGGTCATCACGACGTTCATGTCGACGTCGGCATTACTGTCGAGGATGTAATCCAGATCGGTGTATACCTCTCCATCGATGAGACCAACGCTAATCGCGGCAAGGTCGTGTGGCAGGACCGTATTTTCGTGGGCTTTGGCCTCTGCTGCGCTCAATGTTGGTGCTTCGACTCCTGCCTTGATTTGGTCATGTTTGAGTCTCTTGTTCGCTGGTAGGCAGCGACCTGCTGCTATGAGCCGGCGAATACACAGCCTGAGGGCGATATTTGCGGCAGTGATAGAGGCGCAGCGTGTTCCGCCATCAGCGTTCAGCACATCGCAATCGACTGTGATGGCGATTGGGCCGAGCGCTTCGAGGTCGATGGCTCCACGAAGACTGCGAGCGACGAGACGCTCAATCTCCTGCGTTCGCCCCTTCGCTCCACGCCTTTCGCGCTGGAATCTCGAATCGGTAGAACCGGGTAGGAGTGAATATTCAGCGTGAACCCAACCTCTGTCGGCGTCCCGAGGAAACCATCGTGGGAGCGAGGATGCCACGGTGGCGCATGCCAAGACCATGGTGTCTCCCTGTCGGTAGAGCACGGAAGCATCTGCATTCGGCGTGAAATCAAGGGTGACGTCAATCTCTCTGATCTCGTCTGCTGCTCTATCGGATGCGATGTCGCCTGACTTCATCTTGGCCATGGCTCACCGGCCGGAATCGCCCGTTAATATGTAACGCGGGTTTAATCCCCACTCGCGAGAGAGATCGACTAGCGCTTAGCGACGCGCGTGCGGGGGTCGAAAGGCGTCGACAATTTCCGAGTCGGTGGTGATGTATGGGCCGCCGATAAGGTCGATGCAATATGGCACGGCGGCGAAGATTTCGTCGAGAATCTCTCGAATCGATCGAGGCGAACCTGGTAGGTTGAGAATGAGTGTCGATCCTCGAATACCTGCGGTCTGCCGAGAGAGAACTGCAGTTGGAACGTGTTTGAGCGAGATCGCTCTCATTTGCTCGCCGAATCCCGGCAGCATCCTCTCACAGACCGCTTCGGTAGCCTCCGGAGTCACATCGCGTGGAGCAGGGCCAGTTCCCCCGGTGGTTATGATTAGCGAGCAACCCTCGTCGGACAATTCAATCAAGGCCTGCTCGATGGATTTCTGCTCATCTTCGACGAGACGTCGTGAGATTTCCCAAGGTGAGGTAAGTGCCTCGCCGAGGAAAGTTTCGATTGCCGGCCCACTGCGATCTTCATACTCGCCGGCACTCGCCCTGTCAGAGGCTGTAAGAACGCCGAATCGACAGGGCTCACCAGCGCTCATCGTCTTCTGACAATAGCGCTGAGATGAAAACCCAGTCGGTCACCCAGCCTCACCTTCGGATGGCTATCTTCAAAGACCTCCAAGACTGGAAGGCATATCCCGGAGACGATGTGGTGTCGAGCCTACCCCAACCCACACTGAGCAGCATCGCGCTCGCGGACGATTCTGAATCTTCGGATTCTGGTCGGCCACTGGTTCAAGTAGGCTCGATGTATTGCCTCTGAACATAGGTGAGCTGATGAGTGAAGATGGAAGGTATGCAGCACAGATTGCTGTCGTGAAAGAAGAATGTGAAGGCGCGGATGAAACTGAGATAATCAACGAGTTCCGAAGGTATGAGGAGGATTTCCTGATTCCACCAGAGGACGCTCTACGCTCAGTGGTACGTAAGTTCCAAATCGCCGCTGGTAAGGATGTCTCGACCATTTCCTCTCCCTCGCGAACAGCCCCTCCTCAGAAGAAGGTCACACGTTTCTCCGAATTGAAAGAGGATGACAAGAACGTCACCATCGAAGTCGCAGTTGTCTCTTACATTCCAAAGATCCAGACTGTCCGCGGTGAGGAACGTCAAATCGCCTACGGATGGATTGAGGACAGTCCATGGGAAGGCGAGCGCGAGCGCTGGGACTTCACTGACTGGGGCGACCATTCAGAGAATCTCACTCCTGGTTCGGTCGTCAGACTCGAAGGTGTCTCGGTAAATTTCTGGAACGACCGCCGAGCCCTCAACATCAACCGACCGAGCCGAGTCACCGTTCTGAAAGAGGGTGGCCAACCGGTCACCAAGATTTCAGACGAACCGGTTTCCATCGCTGACGCTGGAACAGCTGAAGGAATTGTCAGCGTCGTCGCACGCATCCTTTCGAAGAAGGATGATCAAATCGTCAAGAAAGACGGAAGTGGCACCCTCGATATCGTCCGTGGTCGCCTTGCCGATCCATCTGGAACAATCGGCTTCATCTCATGGCGTGAGTTCAATCACGAGGTCGGTTCCCTTGTCAAGATTGATCGCGCTCAAGTTCGCCGATTCCGCGACACGCCTGAAATCAACATCGGCGACCTCACCAAAATCGAGCCATTTCACGACAATGCATTCGCGAGCATGGACGACCTAAAATCCGCTACCCGCTCGACGATCGCTGACCTTAGAGATGGTGCTCGCGACATCGAAATCACTGTCCAAGTCGAGAATTGGCAGGCTCGTACCTTCACCAATGCCAATGGCGAGGAAAAAACGGTTCGCAGCGGCGATGTGATGGATCCAACCGGCCGCTGTCGCCTTACATCATGGGGGGAAATGAACCCAGAGTCTGGCTCGTTCCTACATCTCACCGGAGCTCGCGTCCAGTTCTGGCAGGGTTCGCCGGACCTCGTCATCGATTCATCCGACCAAGTCATCGATCTTTCTGACCCACCTTGGGAGAAGATTGACCCTGCTGACCATTGGGTAGAGGTCGATCTAACCACACTTCTGGGTGGTGGTTCTCGACGGGGTATACGAACATCTGGAACCGTCGTCGCCATCGGGAACAATTCAGGCATTATCGAGCGTTGTCCAGATTGTCGCAGGGTGCTAAGAGACGGCGCTTGTGCAGACCATGGACCACAGCGAGGCGAAGAGGATGTACGAATCAGGCTCGTTCTCGATAACGGAGTCTCAAATGCTTCTCTCCTTATCGGGAAAGAGGCCACTGAGTCCTTCACCGGAATGGATCAAGATCAGATTAAGGACGCCATCAATGCCAACACACAGTCTGGTTACCTCGCAACTCTGCGGGAAAGATTCCTTGCTTGCAAACTCACCATCAACGGCAGGGCGATGGTCGACGGACAGGGAGCCATTCTGATGGCTGATACGGTCGAAGTCGACACTCAGACTCCTGAAGAAGCAGCGAAAGCAGTCATGAATCGCTGGGGGGTGATTCTGTGATTTCCCAACCCGCACGCAGAGTCCGCCAAACAGCGGTACGCCTCTTCGCTCAGGAATACATGGATGCCGACCTACCCGAGGAAGGTGCCGGCGAATACGACCCCTCCTTCGTCATCACCAAACTCGGAGCGAAGGTCAACCGCGCTCTCGTCGGCGGAGTCATCGATAGAGTCGAGCGCCGCGAAACCGACAACGGCTCTTTCTACACTGGTCATCTTCGTGATCCGACCGGAACTCATCGT
>CAXGBP010000111.1:0-3677 GCA_964007685.1 uncultured Candidatus Poseidoniales archaeon
GTAGGCCTCTTGGCCTTGCAATCGGCGGCGTACGAGGAAGTCGAGGCGTACCCGTTGGATGTTTTGGGGGCTCAGACAGAGGGGATGATTGGATACATGATCGAGCAGGAGCTCGGCAATTTGCTTCCCATCGAATACCCTTTCGCCACCATCCTGACCATGGTTGAGGTTGACCCTGAAGACCCTGCCTTCGACGAACCTACCAAACCCATCGGACCGGTGTATAGCGAGGCTGAGGCGAAGCGCCTGGAGGCAGAAAAGGGCTGGTTGATGAGGCCCGACGGGGAGCAATGGCGACGCGTCGTACCCTCTCCTGAACCGCATCGAATCTTTGAGATGCGCCCAATCCATTGGCTGCTTGAGAAGGGCACTATCGTCATCTGCGCGGGCGGGGGTGGAATTCCAACGATCTACAATGAGGAAGGCAACCTTGAGGGGGTCGAAGTGGTGATCGATAAGGATCGAGCGAGCGCACTTCTGGCTTTCGAATTGGAGGCGGATTTGCTGATCATGGCGACCGACACAGATGGAGTGTATCTCGATTGGGGGACTGAAGATGCGCGTCGAATCGAGAGGACGACTCCTGATGAGATCGAGAAGTATGAGTTCGCCGCCGGCTCTATGGGACCGAAAGTTGAGGCGGCGGCTGATTTTGTCTCACGCACCGGACAGCGTGCTGTTATCGGCGCGCTGGCCGATATACCGGCGATGGTCGAGGGTACCGCCGGTACCCAATTCGTCATCGAATAACTCGATTTCAAGCAAGCCCTTCATAGCATCAGTTAGTAGGCGTAGCCGACGGAGACACAGGCATGTCGATGATTACGGTGGATGTTGGCGCCGATGGCGCGCATGAATACGCCTCTGGAATCAGTGCTGGCGAAGTCATCCTCAATGTCCACGGCAAGCGCTCTGGCGCTGTCGCCGCGCTCATCGACGGAGTCGAACGAGATTTCTCATTCGTCCTCGACTCCGATTGCAGCCTCGAGCCGATTAATGGCGAGAGCGAGGCTGGACTCTACATTCTGCGCCATTCATGTGCTCACCTACTGGCGCAGGCTGTCGTCGAGATGTTTCCCGATGCAAAACCAACGATTGGTCCGCCAATCGACCATGGTTTCTACTATGATTTCCACATGGATCCGATTGGCGATACTGAACTGCGCGCGATTGAGAAGAAGATGAATCAACACATTCGCTCTAACCACACAATAATCCGCGAGGAAATGGACAATGATTCACTGCGCGAGATGTTCGCAGATAACAAATTCAAAATCGAAATCATGGACGACAAAATCGGCCATGATGTCGGCTCCTCAGCATATCGCCAAGGCGACTTCGTCGACCTTTGCCGAGGACCACACGTTCCAGCAACAAAACACCTTCAATGGTTCAAACTGACCAGCACCAGCACAGCCTATTGGCGCGCTGATAGCAAACGCGAGTCCCTCGTTCGAATCTACGGCATGTGCTATGCCACGAAAGAGGGACTGAAGGAGCGCCAGCGCCAAATCGAAGAAGCAGGAAAGCGCGACCACAAGAAAATTGGCAAAGAGATGGAACTCTACATGATTGACGAACTCATCGGCAAGGGATTGCCGGTCTGGCTGCCGAATGGAGAGATTCTGAAATCAGAAATCGAGCGCTACGCGGTCGAGACCGAGGAGGCATATGGCTACGATCGCGTCACCACCCCGGTTCTCGCAAAACAGGAATTATTCGAGTGCAGCGGACATCTCCCCCACTACGCGGACAGCATGTACCCGCCGATGGAGATGGACGATGGCACGTATTACCTGAAGGCGATGAACTGCCCAATGCACCACTTGATTTTCCGCAATAAGAAGCGAAGTTACCGCGAATTACCACTGCGTATTGCTGAGTACGGTACAGTCTACCGCAACGAACTCTCGGGCACTCTGTCTGGACTGCTTCGCGTTCGCATGCTTTCGATGAATGATGCTCACATCTACTGCACGCTGGATCAGGTAGGGGATGAAGTGCGTGCGAACGTGCAGATGGTCAGCGATTACTACCGAACCTTTGGGTTCGAGAACTTCCACTTCCGTTTGTCTCTGTGGGATCCTGAAAACACTGAGAAATACATCGGGGAAGGGAGCAACTGGGAGGCTACTCAGAATCATTTGAGGCAGATTCTAGATGAGATGGAAATGCCTTATGTCGAGGCGGTCGGTGAGGCTGCGTTCTATGGACCTAAGATCGATATTCAATTCACGACCGCTCTCGGGCGCGAGGAATCGATGTCAACGATTCAGTTGGATTTCGCGGCGAAGGATAGGTTCGAGCTGAGTTACAAGGATGAAACTGGCGAAGAAAACGGCAACGTTTTCGTGATTCATCGCGCTCCACTTTCGACTCATGAGCGGTTTGTGGCCTTCCTGACCGAGCATTGGATTGGCAACTTCCCAACTTGGTTGTCACCAGTGCAAGTTCAGGTGATTACGATTTCAGAAAAGCAACGCGAGTATGCAGGTGTTGTTCGCGAGGCTTTGGCAGCTGCTGGTGTGCGGGTTCGAGTTGATGATACAGATGCGACAATCGGTAAGAAAATCCGTATGCACCGCAAGATGCGCCCGGCTTACATGTTGATCCTTGGTGAGGAAGAGGCTGCAGGTAGTACGGTTTCTATTCGGGCGCGCAATGGTGACCAATGCAAGGGTGTTACGCTGGACGAATTTGTTGCAAGCATCTTCGCTGAGATTACCAATCGCGAGCGTGAATTGAGTCTCGTACCTTCGTGAAAATCAATTCACACTCTTCTTCGCAAGCTTTCGGAGAGTTCGTCGGCTGTGCCAAGTGCGGTTAGACAGGATTGAACATCTCCGGCTTCGAGGGCTTCGATCGCTTGTTTGACGGCTGCCTCGGTTGCTCTTCGGGTTTCATCGGTTGGGTCAATACTTGTCGAATCGAGGCGGCGGCGCAACTCGGTCCATTCTGACTGGACGAATTCGAGGAGTTCCTTTGCTTCGCCGACCTCGGCATCGTAGGATTGTAAATCATTGGTGAGGGATGTGAGGGATTTGGCTGCAGTGACCCATTCTCCGCTACTTGCTGCGGCTTCGACCTCGGTTAGGCGGGCCTGCCAAAATTCGCCTGCCGGCCCGGTCGGAAAGCGCGCGCTAATCTGTTTCTTTTGACGCAGCGCACGCTGGACCTCTTGCATGGCATCGGAGGTTTCTCGCACCTCGCGGGCGAGACTATCGGCGAGTCCCTTCGCCAGAGGTGCGTCTCCCTTAGCGAATGCCTCCTTTGCATCTGCTAGCCGGCCGGCATTTGCTAGGGCTAATTCGCCCTCAGCCGCGGAAAGCGCGGCCTCGGCATCGGCGATTGCTTCCTCAGCCTCTCCTGTCGATGCGTCGAGGCTCTCCATGTGAGCTGGGATCGCGTTGGCAATGTGGAGAGCCTCGGCCGGCTCCTCAGCATCCATCGCTTCTTTGGCGGCGGCGAGAATTCCACGAACAGAATCGGTCGCCGCGCCCGACTTGTCAGCTATTGCCTTCTCAGCAGTGGCAATCGAATCGGCTGCGACTCGCCAATTATCTTCGATTGCCCCCGCCTTCGTTTTGGCTACTCGGTACAACGTCTCGGCCTCGCGAAGCGAACCGAGACCCGCCTCCTTGTCGCCCATCTGGAAGGCTCGTCGAGGACCCTCGACG
>CAXGBP010000112.1:0-3653 GCA_964007685.1 uncultured Candidatus Poseidoniales archaeon
TCTGATGGTCTCGCGCTGGGTTTGCATCTGCTCGATATGAGCGCGCAGGCTTGCACGCTCATCGACGATATCGTCCCTGCGAGCGGTGAGGATTTGATGTTCCTCATTGAATTGTGAGGCCGTCTCTTTGAGTTCCTTCAGGTCTTCGTCGGCCTTAGCAATCGCAGTATCGAGTTGTTCGATAGCTGTAGTCGCTGATGTGATGATTGTGTTTTGGTGCTCGAGGGATCGAGTCAGGTCATTCTTGCGATCGTTTAGGACTCGCAGTCGCTCGTCGCCTGAGGCGATGTCGGCCTCTGCTCTGAGTTTGGTTCGCTCGGCCTCAGTTCGAGTATCCTGAGCGCTTCTGAGTAGTTGAGAAAGATGGTCGGGTGTCTGATCCTGTAACGCCTCGGCTGCCTGCCGGCGGGCTTCTGCGGCTGACTCGTAATTGGTCTCGGCGTCGGCTGCAGCCTCAATCGCCTTGCGGCTTGCCTCCTCCAGCTTATTGTGCTCGGTACGGGCTTCGACGACTTTTCGGCTGATGTCGTCGACCTGCTTCTGTGCAATCTTGACATCGGCCTTCCAATTCCTCAGTTTGACTGAGTGGTTGCTATCGTCGAGGCCGTGAATTCTGTTACGGACCTCATTCTGACTGTTGCGTATTTCCTTCAGCGCGGCTTCGACTGTCGCATAGCGAAGATTGCCGCGCTCAACCGCGGCCTCAAGATTCTCCATTCCTGCGCCGGCCGCGCCAGCCCCTCCGAAGGATGGGCGAGCGCCCTTGGAAGCAGAACCGCCGGTCATCGCTCCGGTAGCCTCGACGATTGAACCGTCGAGCGTGACCATTCGAACGCCACCCATATTGCGGCGTGCAACATCCATCGATTGCACGATGAGGGTATTGCGACAGGCAAAGTGCACCGCCGTCTCAATTTCCTCGTCGAAGTCGAGCAAATCGTGGGCGAAGCCGATGATTCCGGGATTGCGGGCGACCATCAGGGCGCGTCCCTTAGCGCGAGATGCGCTAATTTTGTTGAGTGGGAGGAAGGTCGCACGGCCGCCTCCATTGGCTCGCAGCCACTTGATGCAACTGCCCGCAACCTCGTCGTCGCTGACGACTATAGAATTCATTCCACCGCCTAGAGCGAAAGCAAGGGCCTCTTCGTGAGCGCTATCTTTCGGCGAAGTCAATTCGCCGAGAGAACCGAGTATTCCTCGAATCTCTCCGCTCTCTCGCAACTTGGAGAGTGAACGAAGAGTGACTGCAGATCCTGGCTTAGAGGAGCGGGCCTCCTGCGCAGCCCGAACTCTATCTAATGCGCGATTTGCCTCGCGCAATTGTTCCTCGGCCCTATCGCGATCTTCGCGAAGTGCAACCTCTTGCTTCTGTAGCTTAGTGAGTTGGACCGCCAAAGACTCGCGGTCCTCAGGGGGTTTGTCCTCGCGCAGATCTTCTCCGGTGAGTTCCAAATCATCTCGCTCCAGCGAGACGATTTCGTACTGCTCTTCCAAATCGGCCAAATTGTCCGAAGCCAATCTGGCCGCTTGCTCGGCCCTATCTGATTCGAGGCGAGCCTCGGCTCGGATTGCGTGAACCTTGTTGACCTCGTCGGTCGCCAAACCAAGAGCGCGATTCAGATCGCGTGAGTGCCTGTCGCCAGATTCAATGGCCGTGCGCGCCTCATTCTCATCGGCTTCAGCCTTGTCAAGTTCACCATTGGCTCCCTCGACAGCCTGCTTTGCAGCGTCGACCTCGGCAATCAATTTCTCGACCGCGCCTAAGACCGAATCAAGGTCACCTTGGATTACCTCAATCTCATCGTTAGAATCCGATGCAGCTCGCTTTTGGTCGCCAATTCGGTCCCGACTGGTCTCAACTTCAATCTCCAAAGTTCGGATCTGATCCATCACAGCCTTCGATTCGCCAGTCGCCATATCTTCGAGGTCACAAGTGACCTTGACGAGTTCCTCTTCCAGAGTGAGTAGCCGAGCTTCGTTACCACGAACACTCTCACGGACCTTTTGATCCCGTTCCAAGTATTTCTGATGGTCTTCGTTGAGCATGCGGATCTCATCGACGCGATTTCGATAGCGAGTCTGAGCGAGAACAATTCTCGCAGCATCCAATTGCTCTTTCAAATCGCGATATTTCAGCGCCTGTTCACGTTCCTTCTCCAACTTCTTCAGGCGCGCCTTCTGATCCGCCTCGAACAATTCAATCGTCTCGATATCATGTTCGACAGCCTTTCGCTGATTATTCGCACCGCGAATCTCAGAATCGTAAGCAGTGACTCCGGCAACTTCCTCGAGCACACCGCGGCGCTTCCAATCAGTCATCGTAGCAAGAGTAGTGACATCACCTTGAAGCACGATATTGTAGCCATCACCGTGCAATCCAGCATCTGCTAGAGTCCTGCGCATCTCAGTCGCAGTAACGCTGCGCTCACCAATTCTGTAAGATGAGTTAGGCTGATTCTTTCGATTCAATCTAACACTTCTCGTGAAAGAAGCCTCATCCTCATCAACACGAAGACGGCGACGCCCATCCAACTCAGGAGTATTTGCGAAAACGAGCGTCACCGACATGTGACGCGCGGGTTTGCCGCGCTTTCCACCATTGAAGATCAAATCAGCAACATTGTCTGCTCGCATGACCTTTGTCGAACGTGTGCCGAGGACAAATTGGATAGCGTCGCCGGAATTTGATTTTCCTGACCCATTTGGACCGGTTATCGCTGTGAATCCTTCATCGAACGGGATTGTAATCTCACCGCCGAACGATTTGAAATTCTCAACTTCAATCCTCAACAAGTGCATCCCATCACCCTTTTGACGAAGGAAAAATGTCCAACGTCAGGCTCGCCCTCGACCCTTAACAGACTATGAAGGTTGAGGCATCGGCGAGGTTTGCACTACGATTGCAGACACTTGTTTCAAACGCCGAAGGCGTAGTCGGCGGGTGGACAATCTTCAATGGTAAATCCTCTGAGGAATTAGCATGGCAGAGGATGCTTCGAATCGTTCGCTGCCGCCGGTCGATGTAGCGGTGATTGGTTCGGGCATCGCAGGTTTATTCCTAGCGCTTCGATGCTTTCGTGCCGGTTTGTCGGTCGCTATAGTCACCAAGAAAAGCCTCTCCACCTCCTCCACAAACTGGGCTCAGGGTGGCATCGCTGGAGTTCTGGAGGTTGACGATGAGGAGGCTTTGGAAGCGCATGTCCACGATACTTTGGCCTCCGGAGGTGGTTTGTGCGACGAGAGCGTGGTGCGCTCTGTTGTTGCTGAGGCTGCTTTGCGCATCCGCGACCTCGTCGAACATGGAGTTCAATTTGATTTGAGTGCTGACGGATTGTATGATTTGACACGTGAGGGCGGGCACTCTGAGCGCAGGATACTGCATTCGAGAGATCGTACAGGGGCTGAGATTGAGCGTGCCCTGACTCGCGGCGTTGCGGGAGAATACGATTCAGGTCTGCGCATTTTGGAAAATTGGATGGTGCTCGACCTTGTTCGCCGCGACTTGAGTGATCCATCTGCTGGTGTTGCAGGACTGTGGTGCTTGGCTCCAGACGGCAAAGTGTACACACTGGCTTCACGCTGCGTGGTCCTGGCTTCTGGAGGAGCAGGGATGCTTCACCTTGCTACCACCAACCCACCTGTTTCTACAGGGG
>CAXGBP010000113.1:0-3648 GCA_964007685.1 uncultured Candidatus Poseidoniales archaeon
GATTTGAACCTGGGTCGCGCGACCCCCAGCCGCGAAGTATAGGCCAAGCTAACCTACAGGCCCCGTGTGTGGTTCCGCCGTGATGAGATTCTCACAAAGCCTTGACGGCGGGTGGAATCATTCCTCGCGAGCGATGCTGAAAGGAGAGACCTCATCGATCAAATCGATGTGGCCGACATACATCCTTCGGCAGCAATAACGCTCGAGGCCGATGTCGTCGAGGACCTTTTGTGGGTCCTCTCCGGCAGCGACGGCGGTCTTGAACTGGTCATACAGATGAGCTACGACTTTACCGCAACTCCAACAACGAACTGGAATCAACATTTTGGATCACCTATACGATTTCTGCCACTTCTTGCGAGCGCCGCGGCCCATTTGGTGCTTTGGCTCCTTGCGTCGTGGATCATTTACCAGCAGACTGCGGTCAAATCGGAGGAACTCGTCTCGTAGTTCCTCATCAATTCCCTCAGCGCCGCCATTGTAGTGTACGAGACCGCGTGCTATCGCGGTGCGGATTGCGTCGACTTGTCCCATTTGACCGCCGCCCTGAACATCGACAACGACGTCGACATCGGATAGGCGGTTCATCGCCTCAGCGATCTGAACCGGTTCAAGCGCCTTACGGCGAGCGAGGGACGGTTCCATGATGTGAATCGGCTTGTGGTTGACGCGTACTCGGCCCGCTCCCTTACGCACTGTTGCACGTGCGACTGCGGTCTTACGCTTTCCACTCATTTGGACTATCTTCGCCTTCTTCGCCTTCTTCTTAGCCATCACTGGTCACCTCCCCATCTACTGGAGTCCACACCGAGGTGGGCACTGATCTCACCGAGTCGCACGAATTTCTGAGGCAAATCTCGCTCAAATGAGCTTGAGTCGCCCCATGCGTGGCCCTCTGGCAGATCGTCTCCAGCAAGGTTCGCTGGTGTTCCAATCATGACACGTAGGTCGCGTACGGCATTGCGTCCGCTACTGTTCTTCTGGTAGGGCAGCATACCGCGCACGGTGCGCTTCAGAATCATGTCCGGCATGCGAGGGAAGAACGGACCCTTTCGAGGGTGGTTCAACTTGTACTTGTGATCGTACTTGGAGAAGACTGCGGTCTTCGCACCTGTAACGATTGCCCGTTCTGCGTTCACGATGATGACGCGCTTCTGGCCGCCGGCCTTGCGCGCTGTCAGCAACTCACTAGCGACATGGCTGGCGAGGCGCCCGAGGACCTTGTCCTTGGCGTCGAAGACGAGGGTACTGGCATCAGCCAAGGATCCTCACCCCCCGGCCATCTGGGTTCTCGTTCATCAATTGGCGAATCGTGAGGACACGTCCGCCTGCTGCTTCAATTTTCGAGCGGGCGCCAGTACTGACACTGTATGCGGCGACGCTCGGCTTACCGGACACATCACCGCTGCCGAGAAGCTTGCCGGGAACGAGGACAATGTCCTCTTCGGCAGCGTATCGGCTCAGGCGGCTCAGGTTCGGTTCAGCCCAATTACTGCGGCTATTCTCGAGCCTCAGCGCGACGTCTCGCCACAGTGCAGAACCGGTCGACCTGCTCTGGGCCTTGAGATCGCCGATTAGGGCGATTAGGGCCTGGTTGGTCTTTCTCATGTTCTTACTCATATGACTCCCTCGACGTATGCTTGGGTAGCGCGCCCACCTGACTGCCTGTTATGAATGCTGCGGGTTGCCCCTACGGGGCATGGCCACGCAGTGCATCGAGAAGAGGAGAGAGCCGGTCTGAATCGGCTCTCTTCCTCGACTCTACGTCATCAGATTCGGAAGCCACCGTCGGCGTCTGTTCCGTCATCGATTCCGGCGATGCGCTCTTGACCCTCGGAGTCGACGAATGAGCCTGCTTTGATGACCGATCCATAAAGGTCGGACTCATTAGCAGCGGTTCGGTTCAGCATTCCTTCGCCCAAAGAGGCACTGATGTGGTTGATGATCGACTGCAGCGCGCCGATGGCTCGGTCGCGCTGATCAGCACCAATCTCGTGGTCAGAGTACCTTGCTTCCTCAAAGAGTGAGAAGAAGACGTTGAGGTCCTCTGGCGGCGCAATGCCGCTGAGCATTGTGCTCACAGCATCCTCGAATTCTCGCGTGGTCTCGTAGACCTTCTTCATCGCACCTCGACTGCGGAAGAATCGCACTAATTCCTTGTAGCAGTTGAAGATGGTGTCGATGTATTCGTTCGACGCCTTCAGCGACATTAGCGAGTCGGTGAGTATTCCACGCAGAATCTCGATGCGTCGGCGCTCGATGTAGTTGCGATACATGATCGCGCCGACCATCAGCGCGAAAGCCAAAGCGATTCCTAGAATCGTCAATACCTGCACCGTGAAGAAGCTCGTTTCACCTTTCGCGATTAATTCACCAAGATAGATTTCAGGCGTATTGTTGAGATATTCCTCTTCGAACTCGTGTGAGCCCTTGAAGTGGATTATGACTTGCCATCTCCCTTCGTCGATACAATAACCGGCTTGGCTGCATTCGAGTTCTCCGGGTACGTTGACGCCTGAGTATTCGAAGTTAAACGATGCCACACCCAATTCGTTCGTCGTCGCGTAAACCACATTGTGCGGAATCCACACGCCTTCCTCAGTATTCCAATACTGGTAGGTGAAAATTACCGTTTGGTGCTCGACCGCGAGGTCGATCCGGTCGCGTAGAATCGCGACCGACCCGTTGATCCAATCTCCTTCCTGATATCCATCTGGGTTGGACCAGTGGTTCTTCAGCAGGATGTCAACGCGACTCCGGACTAGGACTTCGATATCGATGAAGGAGCCGTTGACAACAGGAGTAGTCTCGGCTCGACATCCGCCAGGTAATTCCTTAGTCGGTTCGTATGCGAGTCTAACCACTCTGAATCCTTCCATCTTCTCAGATGTCGGTTCGACTCCGCGGCGACTTGGATTGTCTTCCGGGTCGCCGCTGAACCACTCTACCTCACCAGTTCCATCACGCGTAATCGAAGTGGCGATTGGTCGAGTGTTAACCTCAGGATCGAGGTAGATATTGAGGCACTTACCGCCAATCGGATTACCATTCGTCTGAGTTAACTTGGCATCGAGGTGGAATGACTCCTTGAGATACAGTACTGGGAAGACCGATCCGTTCTGGAAGGTGTACGAATCGATGTCATTTCGGAACGGACCAATTTCTTGCAGGTGCATAGTCGAGTTCGAGAAGACAGGGAACAGTCGTGTTACGCTTGCATTGTGGTAGCGGTAGCGGTCGTTATTCTCGTATGAATTGAACTCGACCTTCACTCGGGCTTGTCCGGCCTGAACACCGGAAAGCGGACAGGTGATCTCGAAGAATCCGTCCGCGTTTGAGGCCCCTGGCAGACAACCAACGATTCCTGTCTCAGAGCCGACCATCTCGTATGTTACGCGCAAGGCGCGGTTAGAGAGGTTAGATCCGAGTTCGTCAACGAGCTGGCCGGTGACGACCATGGGTTTCTCGATCGGCTGTCCGGTCAATGGATCGATTTCAGAAGTGTAGACAATCTGATCGTCGACATTCAGGTTGGTTCGACCGATGAGGCTGAACCCATCGACTTGGAACTGCATGACTCGGCGGTAGTGATCGCTGTTCACCGTCTGGGCGCATGGGTCCCATGCGCCGGAGGTACTCATCGCATCT
>CAXGBP010000114.1:0-3643 GCA_964007685.1 uncultured Candidatus Poseidoniales archaeon
ATTCAAAATATTCTGCTAGTTTAGGATGTGCAAGACAGATTCTATCTGCCCGCTGGCGTAGCTGTTTCATATGAGACAATAATTCTTCTTTGTTACACCCTTGATCAATCATGTTAGAAAGGACGGAAATGCCGCCTTGGATTACGCCAGCGTCAAGGTAGGCATCATTGCTAATTTCGCCAGCAGAACGAAGTGCAGCGAGCGAAAGTGATATTTCTTCAGAGGCTTCTTTCGCCTCTTCGCTACTGAGTTCGCCCCCATCCAATCTGCTTCCGATTTCACTAAGCATGCAGGCGCCTCCTGCGTGCGCCTTTTGACCGTTGTTTCGTATCAATTCTAATGTTGCACAAGTTCGACTAGGACACCGCCTGTCGAAGAGGGATGAACGAATGCAATTCTACTTCCTGAAGCCCCACTCACAGCCTCTTCATTGATCATTCGGCACCCAATTTGTTTGAGTAGTGATATCATCGAGTCGATATCGTCGACTTCGACTGCTAATTGTTGAATTCCTTCACCCCTCCGTTCGATGAATCGCCCTATCGGTGAATTTTTCCCACGTGGTTCAAGTAACTCAATTCGAGGCAATGACGAATCGGCAGGGGATGAAAAAAAGCGAATATTCACACCTTGATCCTCATTGACCTCGTCTTCATCTTGAGTGAACCCGACCGTAGTCCAGAATGGGGTGTATGTTTCCAGACTCTTTGTTGCGATACCGATATGGTCTACTCTCGCACTCATTTCAAACACCACTCGGTGAAATCCACGTGCCGAACACGTCCCGGAGAACAGAATTAACCTCACCTATAGTTGCTTCATTGAGGTATGCATCAATCATAGGGTCTAGTAAATTCTGACCAGAATTAGCCGCCTCGCGGATATTTGATAATTTCCTTTCGACAGTTTCAGTATTGCGTTGTTCTTTCATCTTTGATAATCTCTGAATTTGCTCTTGTGCCAATCCCATATCGAGTGTTTGAGCGATTGATCTCTCGCTCTTTGCAGACTGGTGGAGATTTACACCAACAACTTCAGTTAGACCCGATTCCACAGAGTTCAATTGATTCCACGCACTATTGTGAATCTCACGCTGTTGGAAGCCAGATATTACGCATTGTAATGCTCCGCCACGCTCATCTATCAACGTGATTAGCTCTCGCGCTTCGTCGTAGAGTCGCTGAGTCAATTCCTCTACGAGATACGATCCAGCGAGTGGGTCAACAGATTCTGTAATTCTAGTTTCATGGGCAAGAATTTGTTGTGTTCTCAGAGCTAATCTGGCAGATTCTTCTGTAGGCAATCCAATCGCTTCATCAAAGGAATTTGTGTGTAGGCTCTGTGTTCCACCCATGACGGCAGCCATCGCTTGATACGCAACCCTAACTGCATTATTCAACGGCTGTTGAGCGGTTAGAGTAACACCCGCTGTCTGAGTGTGAAATCTCAGTTTGGTAGATTTCGGATTGGATGGATTATACTTCTCAGTGACTAAGTCATGCCAGAGTGCACGAGCGGCCCGGAATTTTGCCACCTCTTCGAAGAAGTCATTATGACAACCGAAGAAGAAAGACATGCGAGGTGCAAAATCATCGATCTCTAGTCCCGCCGCAATAGCGGAATCTGTGTATTGAAGCCCATTTGACAAAGTGAAGGCAAGTTCCTGAGCCGCGGTGCAGCCAGCCTCTCGCATGTGATAGCCACTGATTGAAATTGTATTCCAATTAGGTGTGTTATCCTTACTCCAACTCATTAGATCTGTAGTCAACCTCATCGAAGGTTCTGGGGGGAAAACATACAATCCGCGTGCGATGTATTCCTTCAGAATATCGTTTTGTACAGTCCCTCTCAGAGCGCGCCTATCGACCCCGCACTCCTCTGCATATGCTACGTACAAGGCATACAGTGATGTTGCTGGGGCATTGATTGTCATCGATGTTGAAACACTACCCAAATTAATACCATCGAAGAGAGTTCGCATATCGTGGATACTATCTATTGGAACGCCTACTTTGCCGACCTCCCCCTCTGCAGACAAATGATCAGAATCCAATCCTAATTGCGTGGGGAGGTCGAAAGCCACAGAGAGTCCGGACTGTCCATTTTCAAGAAGATCTCGAAACCTTGCATTTGTAGATCCGGCATCCGAAAATCCAGCATATTGCCTCATTGTCCACAACCTATTGCGGTACATATCGTTGTGTATTCCGCGTGTGTACGGTGCCTGTCCTGCGGGAGGGTGACCTGTAGTTGGATGAGCAGTAGATGACAGTGAATCCGAGTCGGGATGAGATGATCTATTCGTATGAAGGTGAGAATCCGAGTCCTCGGCCATTGAGCCTCTGAGATGAAGGCGAGGGATGAACTCTGTGCTCGAGTTGTTACAAATCAACGTCGAATGGTGTAATTGTCTACTACGGACAACAATCGTTCTGCTTGATTTGAATCGATTATTCCCTCTGCTTCCTTTTCATGAATATATTGACGGGCATCAGCTGAAGTCTGACGCTCTCCTTTCGCCCAAATTGTACCCAGAAGGGAAGAACGGTGCTCCTCATCGACATTAATCTCTTCCAAAAGCCCTCGGACTTCGTACTTGTATTCCATGTGCCGAGACCTATCCATCCTCCTTTCTCTAGTTGCAGGTTGAAAACTCGGTTTTGGTCTGCGACGACGCCGAGGAGGAGGAGGGGGGGTCTTAGCAGGAATTACCGCCCCCGATGTCTTCTTGTCAGCGATACTTGCGTGCGCTCGAGCCTTCGAGGCTTCGATTATTTCCTTCGCTTTAGAACTGGTTTGATTCACTTGTTCTGGGGCCGATTCCGAATCGCTTTCTTGCACCGGTTGTAATCCACGGCTAGGACGTACAGGTGTGCCTAGAAGTTGTTCTTCGAGAATCTCTTCTTTCTCGACTTCTTCTGTTTCTTCAACCACGGGAGTTTCTGCAACCGCTGGAGGGGTTGCGGCCGGAACAGGCGCAGGAGCGGAGGTTGGGGCTGGTTTGGGTGAGGTGGGTGTTGGTTTGGGTGGTGGTGGTGGAGTGGGGGCTCTCGCCGGCGTAGATGGTTTCCTAGACTCTGGGTGACGAGGGCTTGGAGAGGGTTTTGAGGATCTGCCTCCCGAGCCTTTATTGAAGATGTTCTTCGGTTCGCTCTTCGGCTTCCTGCGTCTCTGCACTGGTGAATCTACCTCCTGTCCGTTCGCCGGACACCGCTTAGATAAGGCTTCGCAGTCGGATGTTAATCCCAAGTGACGACTGTGTGATCAGTTCTGAGTGATGGATTGACTCCGCTCGCAGTGAATGAAGTTGCTGCGTTGGTCTCCAGCATTCGCCTTCCGAGTTCTGCTATCATCGTACCATTGTCTACACAGAATCTCTTCTCAGGCCAAGTTCCAATGCTTCCTCTCTGGTTGCACATGAGTTTAGTCATTTCCCGTAACCTTTCATTACAGGCCACGCCTCCACCCAGTAATAGTTCGTTTTTACCCGTATGTGCTAGGGCACGTTCGGCTACTTCTACGCATGCTGCGAAGGAGTGTTCTTGCAGCGACCAACAGACTGCTCCTAATTCATGTCCTTCGTCGATACGTTGCTGGGCTGCATTTAGGATGCCTGAGAAATTCAAATCCATGCCCTGAACAC
>CAXGBP010000115.1:0-3638 GCA_964007685.1 uncultured Candidatus Poseidoniales archaeon
TATTGCCTAGTCCGGCGACCACACGCTGATCGAGCAGCACGGTCTTGATCGGGCTACGCCGACCGTGTAAACCCGCCTTGAGAGCCTCGGGCGTGAATTCCTCTGTCAGAGGTTCAGGGCCGAGCCCAGCCAGCAACTTGTGGTCGGCCTCATCAGCCGTCTCGAAAAGGTCCATGATTCCGAAGCGACGATGGTCGGTGTAAGTTGCAGTCAACGCGCCATCGTCGAATTCAACATACACGTGGTCATGCTTGCCTTCCCCATCTGCATCGATAGTCCAAACCCCAGTCATTCCCAAATGACTCAACCAAGTCAAGCCGTTGTCGAGCCGAATCAACAGATACTTCGAGGCTCGCCCAATGCCCTCAACCTTAGCCCCAGTCAAACCTTCGTCGAAGCCATCGGGAAAGGGGAAACGCAAGTCAGGACGGCGCAAATCAACGAAGCTAATCCGCCTACCAACCCAATGAGGGATTAGCCCACGACGGACCGTTTCTACCTCTGGCATCTCGGGCATATATTGAGGGGAAATGAGAGAGGTGATGATATTATTCATTTGGTTTAGAAACCGCTTGCAAAGGATTCAAGTTGATGTTGTTTGACGGAATGGTATGAATGAAGATGAGGTTGGGCCGGGATCGTCGGAAATACCTGCTACAATTGAGATAGACTCAGGGGCAAATGTTCAGCCTAAATTAGCGGGAGAACCTGCAGTTATTCATGTGAATACAGGACCACAGGTAGCTGGTGGCCAACTTGAATCGACAAATGCAGTTGCAGGACTAGTTCTTGCCATACTAGGACTTATGACTTTCATAGGAGGAGCAGCTGCTTTATGTTGTGGACCTAGCCTTTGCTTTACGATTCCTGCTATGATTATAGTAAGTTCTGATCAGAAGAAGATTGTAGGGGTCATCACACATCCAGATAGAGGTATGATTAATGCTTCAAATGTGATTAATATCATTAGTCTAATATTGGCACTACTTGGTCTTGGTATGTATTTGATTTTCATCCTATTTTTGGGTGGATTAGGCGCGCTATAATTGGAAGTATGTTATAGGTGTTTGATTTATTTCTTTAAGCAAAAGAATACTACATGCTGTTCCTCAAAAACTGAGATATCAATAGTCTCGATTAGTTCTAGATGTTCACATTCCTCGATAATTCGTTTTGAGTGTTCAAAGCGGGCATCATCCCCACCTTCCATCCATCGCTCACTAGCAGCCTTGAGAGAAAGAAGAGCGGTGCCGCCATCAGCGAGGAAGGCGGAGGTCATGCGGACGAAGGTCTCGGCTTGATCACCGATGCTCAAATCCTGATGCAGCCACTCGGCTTTTCCTCGCAAATAGGGAGCGATTACCATCGGCTTTCGGGCGTCGCCTAGAACCGGAACAAGTCCCGGCCGGCGCTCGGCGAGTTTTACTAAATCACGCATCATTCTCGGAGAGATATCGACTGCAACAACCTGCCCTCCGTGATGGTTTCCAGCCCCACAGACATTGTCATGGATGTGGCTGACTGTACCTCCAGAAGAAGATCCAAGATAGAGGCAAGTAGAGCCGGTTTCAGGCAATAGAGCCGCTGCTGATCCACGAGTTTTGAGCAGACTTGCGGCAACTTTCGAACGACTTGGGTCCCAGCGGCGCCACTCGTTTCGTCCATCCTTCTTACGTCTCTCAGCACGAACAGAGACACCTTTGACAGCGTTGCGAGTCCAGAGGCTTCGACCCTCTTTTCGGATTCCCCATGCGAGTTTGAGTGGCTTGGGCATCTCATTCACCGGCGCTTGGGAGGTCTTGGAAATCTGGCTTTAATCGCCTCAGTTTCCTTGTGGATTTTAGACACCTTCTCCTCGTCCCATGGTTCTCCTCCGAAATGATCGCAGCGGACCGCTATGGAGGCCTTGCCGGCGAGGAATCGAGCGATTTTGCCACGGACCCATCGTGGGGATCGGGAAATCTGTGGCATGCTGAATAGGATGGCTCCGTGCTTGGGCGGTGCTGCACCACGGCGGTGTGCTGCCATCGCGGCATGCGCACCGAGAACTTGGAGAGAACCTGATGGCATGCGAGAGAGGCGCTCGCGGCCGCCCGCGAGGGTAACCAATCGAGCAGCTCCGAGCGGGCCAATTAGTGCGGCAAGGCTCGGCACATGTTGATGGGCGAGAGCGCGGATTGCGTCCTCGTGAGAAGCTAACCGGCCGGTCAATTCGACCACGCCACGGGCGTGTTCGCGAATCGCCTGCCATTCGATCTCGCTGGGCAAGTGGGCTGGTGGATTAACAGAAAGCGCGGTGGCGGCGGACTCGATTGAATCGGCTCCGGCCACCGCTGCAGGAATATCGTCGCGCTGCGCATCAAGATCAACTTCGGACAGGAATAATCCAGTCCATTCGACGCAGCGCGCCTCGCTAGTAGTCCAGGCCGACCGCAACTCTGCTGCGGCAGATACGAGCATGTCAAGGCGGCGGTCGGTATCACCAGCCGCGTCAGCAACACCTCGCTTGGCAAGAATAGGTGCAGCCGCCTCGAATAATTTTGATTCTTCATCATCAAGCGCAGGCCAGTCCGCATCGGACATCGCGCCTAAACCATCGGCCTGCGCATCCGGGAAGCGCTTGGCCAGCGTCCTCGCCTCTGGGCTCAGACGCCCGCGTTGTAAATCCCACAAGCGGTCAGCAATAGCTCCGGCCGAGCGCTTGCCCGTCCATATCACCTCGTCGTGGACGACACCGTCGCCATCGATGACGCGAGCCAAACGCCAGTCGTAATGCAGTTTCACAAGTATCCCGGGAAGTCCATTCCGCTTGAATCCCGCGCTACTAACCCCCCTCCTCTCGGAAGCGGTCAAGAACCAGCAAGCCCGCCCGCGAGCATGGACCTCAGGCTCGCAGCCCTCGTCGCAGCCGGCGGAGCCATCGGAGCAGTCGCCCGTTACGCGCTCCAGCAGTGGTTACCAGCAGACACCATGCCATGGGGGACTATGACAGCGAATCTCGCAGGTTCACTCCTCCTCGGACTTCTCCTTGGAGCCGCGGCAGCCGGAGCCACAGTGAGCGATGAAGTAATCCTACTCTTCGGAACGGGAGTGCTGGGGGCTTTCACCACGATGTCAGCCTTCGCCGTCGACACCATTCGTCTAGCAGAATCGAGCCCCTCAACAACTGCGACCATGGTAGTGACGACAATCCTTGGAAGCGTAGCATTAGCGTGGTTGGGATGGCGCCTCGCAACAGCCACAATCGGCTGAATCAAGCAGATTCTGAGGTTGAGAACCTTGAAGTACCGCTTCGTTCAGCGATGAAAGGTCTGTCACTACACAGCATTAGGAGGTTAGCAGATGTTCTGTCCAGAATGTGGTACCCTTGGATTCATGCAACCTGATGGTAATATCAGGTGCACCGACTACAAATGCGGTTACGAAGGCCCACTTGCAGGTTCAGATGGGAAGGGTGCAGAGTTCACCGACCCGATGACTGGTGAGACCATCGACCTCTCCAAAACCACTGCAAAATCCTCTGCTACCTCGCTCAAACACTTGACTGAAGTTGTTGAGGAAGAAGTCGCCAAAGGTACCTTGTGGGTCGGCGATTATCTCTGCCCGAAATGCGATGAAGATCGAATTTTCATCGTGCT
>CAXGBP010000116.1:0-3637 GCA_964007685.1 uncultured Candidatus Poseidoniales archaeon
GGGGCGATGCGCAGCGCTTATGAGGAGAGGTCAGGTCGCCGCGCTGCTGAGGACCCATCATGAGTGAGATTGAGTCACCCCTAGTGCCGTATGATGTCTATGAGACGCACGCGGTTCACATTGGAACAAACCAAAAATCCTCGGACATGCAACGCTTCATCGACACGGATCGTGCCGACGGTAGCGGACTGCACTTGATTGACATTAACCAGACGGATGAGCGCATCCGCACGGTTGCAAAATTCCTCTCTCGCTACGACCCAGAGCGCATCCTCGTCGTCAGCGCTCGCCAGTACGGACAGCGTCCTGCTCGCAAGTTCGCTCAGTCGATCGGTGCCAAGCGCATCGTCGGTCGCTTCATTCCAGGAACGATGACTAATCCTCGACTGCGAACCTATCAGGAGCCGGAGGTTCTCTTCGTGACCGATCCGGCTGCGGATGCTCAGGCTCTCTCAGAGGCTGTCTCCACGGGCCTGCCAATCGTTGGAATCGTCGACGCAAACAACACTCTTCGCAACGTCGATCTGGCTTTGCCTGCCAACAATAAGGGTCGCCGCTCGCTGGCTTTGATCTACTGGCTCTTGGCTCGCGAGATATTGACTGCTCGTGGCAGCACGAATTACGCGGACTGGGAGCGAGCCCAAAACGTCGAAGAGTGGGAATCCACTTTCTGAAATTCAAGATCCGGCACTTTCGGTGCTGTGAGCGCCGACTGCTTAGACCCGAGCCGACCAAATAGGAAGAGCAGGGCGGGCAGGTTGTCCGGATGTAGCCGGAGGGGCTGCCTGTCATGGACCAAGACATTAGATTCGATTCACTCGGGCTTAGGCCATACATCGCCAATTCTCTGATTGGAATGGGCTTTGAGGAAATGACTCCGGTTCAGGCAGAGGTCATCCCTGTGGCTTTGCAAGGCCGAGACATACTAGCCACCGCTCAAACTGGTACTGGAAAGACCGCGGCTTACGTGATTCCGATTCTACAGTCGGGTGCTCGCGCGCTTATCCTTGCTCCCACGCGCGAGCTCGCATTACAGGTTCAGGATGATTTCAATCGCATGTGTGGAGGGACTCACCCCTCCGTCTGTCTGATTGGAGGAGCTCCCTTCCGCGACCAGAAGCGGGCGCTGAAGCGGCGCCCTGATTCGAACATCGTCGCGACTCCCGGACGATTGTGCGATCACATCGATCAAGGTACGGTAAAACTTGGCGATATCGAGATGTTCGTTTTGGATGAGGCGGACGAAATGCTGAGTATGGGATTCTCGGACGACCTCGATCGCATCAATGCGGCTATGCCACAAGAGTGTCAGACGCTTTTGCTTGCGGCGACGATGCCGAAATCGGTCGAGAGGCTGGCAAATGCTGCTCTCGACCAACCTATTACGATCAAAGCTGGATCAGGGCCACTGAAGGCTGCTGATACTGTGGCCCAATCGGTCCTCATCGTTCCGAAGAGGAGCCGAGGGCAGGCCATCGAGAGGCTTCTCGTGCGATACGACCCCGAGGCCTGCCTCATTTTCTGTCGAACTCGAAATCGCACTGAGGAATTGGCAAAGGAATTGTCTCACATCGGTGCGGAGTCACTTCACGGTGGTTACCAACAAAAGCACCGTGACAATGTAATGACGCGGTTCCGAAATGGCCGCTCGAATCTCCTCGTTGCCACCGATGTGGCGGCTCGAGGGCTTGATGTCGAGGCCATTGATCTGGTCATTCAGGACGATATGCCCTCGAATTCAGAGGTCTATGTCCATCGCGTCGGCCGTACTGGCCGAGCTGGCCGCGAAGGACGAAGCATTCTGCTAATTTCGAAGGGTGTCAGCCGTCGAATTGGAATGTTGAACAAAGTCGCTGGACGTCTTGGCAAGGAGGCACTTCCAACAGCGGAAGAAGTCGAGGAATTGCAAACCATCAGATTAGTCGAAGAGATGATGGAAAACGAGCCGGGGCAACTCGCTAGAACAGCGTACAACTCGGCCATCGAGTCAAATCTCTCGCCAGAACAAATCGCTCTCGCAGCTATCGAGATGCTGGTTGGAGATGCAAACCTTGAGGAAACTTCGAATCACACCGGAACCACGGCTCTGGCTCTTACGGTCGGTAAGGTGGATCGCGTCAGGCCGAAAGATATCGTCGCGGTGATTTGTAATGAGGGCGGTCTCAAAGGAGACCGAATCGGCAGAATCGACCTTCTCGACCGCATCAGCGTTGTCGAGGTGCCAAGTTCCGAAATCGACGCTCTCGTCTCAGCCCTATCGAATACCAAGGTCCGTGGCAGATGGTTGAAGCCTCGCCACGCCGATGATTGGGATTTTGCCAACCGCTGAATTGGAATTCTCGAATCTCCTACCAGCGTTGGCCTGATAACGAAGGGTCGGTGCCGAAACAACATGGGAGTCGAGCCGGTTCCTCTGTTTCTCGCGCCGATGGCGGGGGTCACCGATCTGGCTTACCGACTACTCGCGCGAGAGGTCGGCGCTGACCTGACTTTCACTGAATTCACCGCCGCATCGGGTCTCTCCCGCCATGCCAAACACTCCTGGCTGAAAGTGGAATCCGATCCTCGCGAGTCGCCATTTATCCCGCAGATTTTCGGCGGCGACATCGACGAAATGGTCGCAACCGTCCAACTTTTGCACGACCGAGCGGATATCATCGACCTCAATTTTGGTTGCCCTGCGCCCAAGGTATGTCGCAACGATGCCGGTGCTGCTCTACTACGTGACCCGGACAAGGTGGTGCGGATGGTACGCGCTTGCATTGAAGCGTCTGATGTTCCGATTACCGTGAAGATGCGACTCGGAACTGGAAGTGGCCCGAATACCGCTTTGGAGATTTGTCAGAGGTTGGAGGCTGAGGGCATTGGGCGAATCTGCGTGCATGGGAGAACGCTGAGTCAACGCTACGCTGGCGAGGCTGATTGGTCGCAGATTCGTAGAATAGTCGAAGCTGTCGACATCCCAGTCATCGCCAATGGAGATGTCGTCGATGCAGCGAGTGCTGCTGCCTGCCTCGAAGCAACCGGTGCGGCCGGCCTAATGATTGGTCGCGGAGCAATTGGCCGGCCAACAATTTTTCACGAGATTAAGAGAGACTTGGGTTGGACTGAGGAAAAGGCTCCTTGGGGTGAGGATAACCCTGCAATAGCACGTTCTTGGTGTTGGCAGCGTTACCTCGAATTGAGTAGAGAGGTCTACGAAGCTGGTCAATGTAAGAACCTCAAGCGACACGCGGTCTCATTCACTAAGGGGCTTCCTGGAGCCTCAAATATGCGCGTCGAACTACACACGATTAACGATCAAAATGCCCTCGGCGAGCGGGTGTCTGAATACCTCAGAGAGCTCACAGATACTACAGCACTGGTGGTCTGATGCACGATTCAATCAATGTCCTCGGTGGCGAATTGGAGTCGTGTTCTCTAGCTCCGATGACCGGCTGGTTCCGTGATGGATGCTGCAATACCGATGCTCGCGATCGAGGCTCACACACCGTCTGTTGTATTCTGACACAAGAGTTCCTCGAATTCGCCCGCTCGCAGGGAAACGACCTGATTACACCGGCCCCAGAGCATGGCTTCCCCGGACTCAAACCCGGAGATCGTTGGTGTGTCTGTGCACAGACTTGGCAGGATGCTG
>CAXGBP010000117.1:0-3637 GCA_964007685.1 uncultured Candidatus Poseidoniales archaeon
ACCGATGGCCACTCGGTTATGAGCCGAGCGCTCTAACCAACTGAGCTACGGGTCCTGTATAGCGCTCAAACCAATCAGCGAGATGAACCTTGTTTCCTAGCCCCAAGCCCACACACCCCTCTCAGAACATACTCTACCAACACCGCGCAGAGCTCGACATATGTTGTTATTCAACCAGAGTAGGTGAGGATAATTGCCTGTCCTCTCACGGTGAATGTTCAAGCATCACTCGCACATCGCAGACACATGGCGAAGCTCTGGGTGATGTTCTTCACTGCCTTGCTACTTGTATCGACAATGAATTTCTACGCGGTTATTCGTGAACCGGAGATGATTGATATGGACGAAATTCACGAATATCCGCGTGAGACTGTCAAAGTCAAAGGCGTGCTTACTAGCTTCGTTGTCGATCCTTATGGAGAACAGGCTGATCGAATTGATTTGCAAATCCGTGAGGTCGACGGGCACTCAGCTCTCGAAGTTCGTTGGTACGTCGACCGCGACATCGACATTCCCCCGATTGGGACGATTGTCACGGTCGAGGGCGAAGTCACTGAATGGAATGGTCGAATTTGGCTTTCTTCCAATGGATACGGTGCGATTCAATGTGCGGACACAAATTGTGATGGAATCGATTACACTGCAATGCAATTGGTCGAAGTCGCAATGAATCCCGAAGCATTCTCCAATATGTCGGTGAGGGTCGATGGTTACCTCTCCGAATCGCTCGAACCTGACGTAACTTACCACTCCCTGAGCTTGATGGACAACCCTTCCTATGGTAACGCGGACCATCTACTGTACATGCAGATTGAGGGTCGCGTGATGGATTGGGTTGAGGCTGGCAGCCATGTGGAGATCTCCGGCTGGTTGCAGTACGACCAGCGCTCACTGCGCTGGCGGCTCCTAGTGCAAGCGACCGCGGTCGAGGTGCTGAATAATGGCTCGACTGTGGATCTTTCTTGGGAGCTTGAACCTTACACGCTGACTTACGAGGTTGGGAAACTCGTCAGGATTGACGGTACAGCGACCGAGGCCTCGAATGGATGGTGGCTTACTGGTGATGCGCCGACGGACAGATTGTGTTTGCTTCCTTCGTCTACCGACCTCGATGAAGGAATTGAAAATTCGACCCAGACCTGGTCGGGCCGGCTCGTCTGGTCGAGCGACGAGGCGACGATTTGTCTCGAGCGTCTTGGTTACGACTCCTCGGCGAATAATCCAGAAGGACAATTCGGCGACGATGTCACAGCGATGCTCGAAGTCGCCGAGAACCCTTTCGCTTTCATAGGTCAGAATTACACATTCGAGGGTTGGGTAACAGACCCAATACCGCCCGATTACGACAAGGGATACGTGGGTGATGGCCCCGATTACTATTCGCGAACGACGAAATTGAGGCTGCATCTCATCGGAGAACATGCCGAATATATCGAATCAGGGCAGCCGATTCGATTCAACGCTACCGTGATTTGGTCTGAGAGTGAAGGTCGAGTTATTCTCGAAGCGCGCGCTTGGACGCTTGGTCAAGCGCCCTCGCCGACGACCCTGAATTGGGGAGACGGTTACAATTCATGGAAATGGGATATTGGAAAGTTAGTCATCCTCAATGGTGAAGCCGTAATGGATGAGGATGGAAACCAATGGATTGTGAGATCCGGTTCCGAGGAGCAAGTTTGTCTGCTCGGAGACGGAACCGAATCAAGCCAGCAAGAATCGATTGGCGAACCAATCGATTGGACTGGACGACTCTCAACAGCCGAGGATTCTGTTGGCAATACAATGCAGTTCTGTATCGATATCCGCTGAGGTGATTCCATGGACCCGTGGATGATTGATTATGCGTGGCTCATAGGGTCATTCATTTTCGGAATATTTCTCGGTTGCCTCACTGGCTTGATTCCTGGTTTCCACGTAAACAACGTCGCCCTAATCGCCCTCTCGCTCTCCCCGGTCGCCGTAGGGATAGGCATCCCGCTGGACGCTGTGGCGGGAATTATTGTGGCCTGCGGAACTGTGCATACTTTCCTGAATTACATTCCGAGCGCCTTGGTGGGTGCTCCTGATGATAACATGGCTCTCGCTCTTCTGCCCGGGCATCGGATGTTGATTTCCGGTCAGGCCGCGCAGGGTGTCGCTTACTCAGCGCGCGGCTCACAAATGGGCATGCTGATGTCGATTCCACTGCTTATTGTAGCGAGATTACTTTTTGGCGAGGATCCGGGATTAGGATTGTATGAAGCGAGTCGCGATCAACTGCCTTGGTTGTTGCTCTTCATCTCGGCATTTCTGATTATGACTGAAACAACACGCCTACCTTGGCCGATGTGGACTCAGAAAGTGACGAATCGGCTCAAGTGGGCTTTGAAGAAACCAATCGAGTTCACCATCCCTATGGGCCGTTTCAGCGTTCGAAGGCGCTACGACTCCATCGACTTCCGTTTGGGTGAGAGTTCTAGGACTGCAGGAATTCTAGTAGCGACGGCGTATTTCCTGCTAACCGGATTCTACGGATGGGCAGTTTTCGAATTGCCTGCGCGCTCGCCAGTTGGGATTCCTTCAGCATCCTTGCTATTCCCGAGTTTGGCAGGATTGTTCGGAATCGCTAACCTGATTGACATCTATGTGACGACGAGTGAAATCCCTCCTCAGGAGCCTAATTGGGAAATGCCGGATCCTAAACCACTGATGGTTCCGACGTTCTTGTCGGCCGTTGTCTCGTCGGTGATGGCGATTCTACCTGGGATGACCGCTGCCCAAGCGACTGTCGTGGTGATGAGCGCGCGAAATTTCTGGGGTAAACTGACTGATCCTAATTACATCCCGGCTGATTTCGAACATGGCACCCAGCCGGGCTTCGAATCGATGCCACAAGTCATGGTCTTCGAAGGGATGGAGGAACTCTCTCTCAAAGACCGCGAATTATTCCAAGAAGCACTCGCCGACGCTGGAGCAACTCCCGACCTAGACTTAGTCAACAATAACCAACAGCGCGACCTCGAAATCATCGCGATTCTTTCATCGGTTAACACCGCGGTTACGGTGATGGTTCTCGGCTTCCTATACATGGTCGGAAGACCGCGCTCAGGAGCAGCTCTCGCGCTCAACATGATGTATCCCATAGACATCTGGAACTCAATCGAACCACCTGCTGATTTCGTCAGACTGCTCGCCATAACCGTCGCATCTGGACTGTTCGCTGTACCGGTGATGATTGAGGTTGGAAAAGGGATGCTAAAGATGCACGAATTGGTGCCGCTTCGAAACCTGGTTATCGGAGTCAGTGTTTTCATCACAATACTTGTGTGGATATCAACAGATTGGATTGGAGTGGGCACGCTAGTGATTGGCACGATGATCGGGCTCATGGCACCGAGAATCGGTATTCGAAGATCGCACGGAATGGGTGTGATTCTGGTACCGATTATGATCTATACATTCGCCCGCGAAATCGACGCATTTGGCTTCGCTTGAGGCGTCGATTAACAACCTCAATCCAAGATATTGTCAGTTCGCAGGGATAGAATCGCTTATCCCACATATCGGCACGTGAGGGGGTAGAGTGAGCACTATGGATGACAGACAAAAGGCGACCGCAATCGCACTTGCAGGACTTGTATTAATCGGAATGAACTTC
>CAXGBP010000118.1:0-3583 GCA_964007685.1 uncultured Candidatus Poseidoniales archaeon
GGCGAGCGGTCGAGAGTCGACATTATCCTCGCCCGAACAGGATTCTCCCAATTCTTCTTCGGAGCCGACAAAGTGCCTTGCGCGGCCGGCGGAAGCATTCCAGGAAGCATTGCCCCAAGGCCAAGAGCGCCCCCAGTTAGAGCGATGAGACCATCGAGGAACCAAGAACGCTTACTGCGCCACTGTTCGAGCAATGCCATGAGCGCTTTTCGACTCGTTCACCCTTTCAATCATGCGGCTCTATGAATCGTTATCGCATCGAGTTTAGAGCGGTCCCAGTAATGTTCCGAAGGACCAATTCATTCCGATTCAACTAGGTCTTTCTGCACCTTCATGTAAGCGACGAGAGGTCCGAGGAGCCGTCCGCAAGTGCGCCCATGCGTGGTCAGCCGATAGGTCACCCGAATTGGTGGTCCTTCCTCCACATCGCGAGACACCAAACCATGCTCTTGGCAGGTCGTTAGTTTGTCCGACAGGGTCCTTGAAGAGATCCCTCTCAAGAGGGTTCGAAGTTCGTTGAACCGACGGTCTCCGGCGATGTAGAGAGCGGCTAGAATTTCAATGGTCCAGCGCGATGAGAACATTTGGAAGGAGTCGACTGCCGCATCAACTTCCCACCCGATATCGACTTCATCGTCATAATAGGAAGCGAAGATCTTGCGAATCTCGCGACCGTTGTTCTGGACTTGGAGAATCGATTTTTGGATTGACGCAAAGTCATTCTCATTGATTATCATCGGAGGACGGCCCATGTGCAACAGGTTACGCAGATAGTATCTGGTGTATAAAATGCACCTCAGTGTATTCAGTTAAACTTCGGGATTCAAATAGGTCAGGCCATTCCCTCAGTGTGGAAATTACACTGAGTTGTAAAATGACACTGAGGGATTGAGATGGACGAATGGTTGGATAACTGGGTCGATGAACTGATGAAGAACTGGACTGAAGAGGCGATTGTGTGAGCTGGAAGAAGTTCCTTTCTCTGATTGTTCACGGTATGGTAGCGGTCCGCGCTCCGGCGTGGTCACGCTTTCCCCGTGCTTGGAAACTCTAAGATCGCTGTCCGCAATCACGCATTCGTGTAGGTAGGTCTTCGCCCTTCGATGAGGGCGCTGAGTCCCTCGAGGGCGTCGGCTGTACCGAAGATATCGTGCAGCCTCTCAAGTTCGAGCGCGAGTCCTGCATTCAGATCCTCACCTGTTGCTACAGCATCATCGAGGAGTGCGCTCGCCATCGCCAGAGCGATGGGTGCAGTTCTACTGAGTGATTTGAGTTGGCGGCCGACCATCTTGTCCGCGGCGTCGAAGCCGTCTGGACATTCGCCGTTCTCCAGCGCGGCCATGTTTGCATCATTGTAGAAGGCGAGCGCGAAGCTCGCGGCTGGATGCGAAGGGTCGGCCGGTGAAGCTGGATACTTGTTTGCCGGCTTGCCTGTGTTGGCGAGTTCGGTCACTGTAGATCCTACCTCTGCTGGGTCGACTAGATGGGTCAGCAAGCCGAGTGCGGCGGCGCTGCCTGCGTCGAGGAAATTGCCCGCAAGCACAGCGAATCTTGCCGCCTCAATTCCACAAATCCGAGGCGTGCGCTGAGTTCCCCCGAGTCCTGGATAGATTCCGATACTGGTCTCGGGGAAGCGGAATTGCGAGCGGCGGGTGCCAACGCGGTAATCGCAGGCAAGAGCGAGTTCGAGTCCGCCACCTAGAGCCAGCCCTGTGGTCAGAGCGATTGTGGTCTTATCCGAATCCTCAAGCTTGCCGAGAACCTCATGTCCGAAGGCGGTGAAATCGTAGATGTCTGCTATTGTATCTGCGCGAATCTTGTCGACGAAGAATTTCACATCGGCTCCGGCGACAAATGCCTTGCCTGCGCCATCGAGTACTATCGTCGAGATATCTTCTCGCGCGTTTAGAGAATCTAATGCTGCGCCGAGCTGCTCAACCACGATCTCGTTCAGTGCGTTCATCGCTTCTGGGCGATTTATTCGTACGGTTGCGATGTCGCCATCGACGACCGTGTCAACATAACTAAATTCGAGCGGTTGGCTCAATCCAGTAAACCATTCAGGCAACTCAAAGTCTGCTAAATTTGCGTACGAAGATGCCATTTGCACCGCCTCGCTGATTCCCAATCTATTGGCGATTTCAAACGGCCCGTGCGCCCATCGTAGGCCCACCTTAGCTCCGCGGTCGACTTCTTCCATCGAGCAGATTTCCTCTGCGACAATTTGCGAGGCGACCGCGAAAGTCTGTCCGAGGAGGCGCTCGCGAATCACCGCAGCTGCCTCTTCGTTGCAATCGTCGTCTTCACCGATTTCCCACATCTCTCCCGCTTTGACCATCGAGCGCAGGTTCGCTGCTCCCGTGTAGCGGGGGCAGTCCAATTGCTCAGCCAGATAATCGGTCGAGTGTAGTGAGATGGGGGGTCCTGTGAGATTCATCAGAGCGAAAGGACCCATGCCGATGCGGAAGGCCTTCATGGCCACCGCATCGATCGCTGCTGCGCTGGCAATTCCTTCTTGCAGTAGCAAACAAGCCTCATTCAACCAAGGCACGAAGAAGCGATTCACCACAAAGCCAGGCCGATCCTTGCAGATGATGACGACCTTTCCCATCGTCTTGCAATACTGCTCAACAGCATCCAGTGATTCCTTCGAAGTTGTCTCGGCCGGAATAATCTCGATTAGCCGATTCTTCGCTGGATGATAGAAGAAATGCAATCCGACGAAGCGATCCGGCCGACCGGTCGCTTTAGCAAGAGCATTGACGCTCAATGAGGAGGTGTTCGAAGCGAGTATGGTGTGTTCGTCGCAAACCTTGTCGAGGGTCTCGAACACAGCCGTCTTGATATCAAAATCCTCGAACACTGCCTCAATCACCAAATCGGTATCTGCAGCGACATTTTCAGTCCCGACAACTCCAGTAATTCTCCCTTTGATATCAGCAACTTCGGTCTCGCGGAAGATCCGCCTTTCGATAGCCTCATCGAGAAAATCAGAGATAATCGTCTGACCGCGTGCAACCCAATGTTCCTCGCGGTCAACCATCTGAACCTGGAATCGCTCCTGCGCCGATTTCTGAGCGATTCCTGAACCCATATTCCCAGCCCCAATAATCGCTACACTTTCGACTGGGCGCATGGCCCAGCGACCTGCGACCCCCCAATGAATGCACCGATTCCGGTCCTCTGGACCGGTAAGACAGCCAAGTAATTCCTTCCAATCGTCAATGGTAATCTGCCGAATGGACTATCAGCGCTCGCTCAGGTAGCGAGGTGTGCTTCGCTCGCGCCGTGCAGTTTCCATCTTTGTCTTAGTGATGCTAATCTCATCCAGCCAAGTTGCAATTGCCAATAGCACTGGCAAAACCGGCCAATCAACCGCCGGTTGTACTTGCCATTCAACCAGTGCTTCACTTTCGCCCTCTATGCAGGGGCTACCCTTCGGAGCAGGCGGCTACACTCCAGGAACTACATATTCACTGAGCTGGGACGGTGGTCCACACGTCTCAGGAGACGGCGGATTCAATCTCGATGCCAGCGCCGGAACGTGGTCAAGTTTAGGGTTCGCCGTTCAATTGTCTAATGG
>CAXGBP010000119.1:0-3568 GCA_964007685.1 uncultured Candidatus Poseidoniales archaeon
CAGCCGGAGAATCGGTTGTCCTTACGGAGAACCCAGCAAATCTTCTCTCCGACGGAGGGATTACTGCTTTGGATGGAAATGTCGTAATGAACAATATGCCATGGCTGGTTGATTCAGGAAGTTCATTGCAATTGAAAGCACCAGATGGAACTGTTGTTGATGCAATAGCCTTCGGTGGTGGGATTGCAGAAATCGATGGGTGGAATGGAGCAGCAATTTCAGTTCCAGGAGATGGCACTCCCGGTCTAATTTTGATGCGAGGGACCGGTTGTGGAGACTACCCAGACACAGATGCAGGATCAGATTGGGAATATAGATGGATTAGAATCGGTGCCTCGACTTTCTGTGATGGGGGCTTTTTGTCCACCGAGATGGATTCCTCAGCAACCGCTTCTATCGGTCCAGATACTGGATTCAATGATCTATTACACTGGATAAATCAAGCAGATACCTCAATCCATTTACATGTCTACCAGTCCATGAGCCCAGACCTAACCAATGCCCTATTGGAAGCGACTTCGAGGGGCGTTTCAGTAACGGTTCTTCTTGAGGAAGGTATCCTTGACGGTAGTAGTACAAAGAACAATCAAAGAGGACACGCACAAACTCTTCACGATGCTGGAGCGACTGTTCTTTGGATGGATGATCCAAGCGTCATCAGCTCACCTTACACTTACATCCACAGTAAGGTATCAGTTAGAGATTCAGAAAGTGTATGGATTTCCTCAGGTAATTGGAAGGATACTAGCCTACCACCCGATAGAATTGGAAATAGGGAATGGTCCGTAATCGTCAACTCTCAATCATTCGCAGAATTGGTATTATCGCGAATGGCATGGGATGAGAATCAGATGCATCTGCACATTTCACCTCATTCTAACAACCATGCTCCAACTTTTGATTGGGTGATGGATGAGCCTAGCTTTGATGGCGAAATTACACCGCCAGTTTACCATTCAGGGCCATTCGATTTACGGTTGATTACCTGCCCTGATGATTGCGTTGATGGGATAATCGAAATGATTGATTCTGCAGATACATCGATCGAACTTTCTGTTCAATATCTAGATCTAGATTGGTATTGGGGATTCGGCGAAAATCCAATTATTGAAGCAATACATTCAGCAGCGCTTCGAGGAGTTAAAGTCCGTCTATTGTTGAACGGATTTTACGTTGACCAAGATGATGAAATCAGAGATGCTGTACAAATGTTCAACACAGATTGGAATGCTACTCAAGGGCTAGACACAACTGCTAGGATTATGGCCTCATCTGATACGATTGTGAAACTACACAATAAAGGGGCAATAATCGATGGAGAAAGTGTTCTCGTTGGGAGTATGAATTGGGGCTCAAACGCAGCCTTGAGGAATAGAGAAATGGGAGTTTTAATTCACAATCAGGGATTGACTTCTGAGTACCTACAATCATTCGAAGAAGATTGGAATCGATTGGACAGTTTAACAGATTCAGATGGAGACTTATTACCCGATTCTTGGGAAATAGAACATGGATTAAATCGCCACTCGGCGGCAATACTTGGAACCGCATTGAGTGAACAATCACTTGATTTGGATGAAGATGGTTTGAATAATTTAGATGAGTACTTACTAGGAGGAAACCCCAATGATAACGACACCGATGATGATTGTATCCTCGATGGTGATGAGCCTGCCTTCGCTCAATCGGTGATGCGTGCGCCATCGGCTTCGATGAATTCGAATGATGTCGACGATAACGGCGTAGCAGATGGTGTCCAATTCGGCTGCGATGATGGTACGGGAACCATCGACCCCGGTGGTGACGATGGTGGTTCTGATACTGGCGGTGGCGATTCGAACAATGGTGATGACGGGGATGCAGGTGGCATCATCAATGTCCGCGAGAATCCCCTATCTGCTCCAGGAGCTAAGTTTCTGCTGGGACTGACACTTATCGCTGCGATTGCTCTAGCGGGCGCTGGACTGACTTTGGTAAAACGGCCACGGACGAGGACCGAAGAGCGCCTAATCGATGATTCCGGTTACCGATTCGATGATGTCGATGCCGAGCGAGCGATACTCAAGGGAACGCGCTTCGATGAAGATTCAGCCGACACTCGCGAGTGGACCGAAGGTCGCGACGATGGCGTTCATGGTGCCATTGTGTTGGACGGATTCGGGTTTGAGGACCTTGACCGAAACCAAGTCCAATGGATGCTTGACAAAGGAATGAGCATCGAAGAACTCCGCGATGAACACGGTGAGGACGAGGCATGAGCGACCCGATTGGGCGTTTGGTCAAAGGGGTCGTGGACGGAACTCTGGCCGATGACGAACTCATTGAATGGCTGCGAGAAGTGTTCGAGAATGGGCTCGGTGGCGAGTCGACTATTCGGCTTACTGAAGCCATGCGCGACTCGGGTGAGGTGCTCGAATGGCCGACTGAATGGGCGCACCTCGTGGTCGACAAACATTCGACAGGTGGTGTCGGTGACAAGGTTTCGATTCCTCTGGCCCCCGCTCTTGCTGCTTGCGGGGCGAAGGTGCCTATGATTTCTGGACGCGGGCTGGGGCATACAGGTGGGACGCTCGACAAATTGGAGAGCATCCCTGGATTTCGAGTCGATCTTTCGACTGATGATGTCCGTGCGCAGGTAGCTAAGATCGGTTGTGTGATGGTCGGCCAGACCGATTCGCTTGTGCCGGCCGACCGTCGAATGTACGCTTTGCGAGACTTGACTGATACAGTGGCTTCGATTCCACTAATCACGTCTTCAATCGTCTCGAAGAAGACTGCTGAGGGATTGGCCGCTCTGGTTTTGGATGTCAAACATGGTCGGGCGGCTTTCATGGTCGAGCGCGAACAGGCAGAGGAGCTTGCACGCTCGATGGTCGAGGCCGCAAACGGAATGGGCGTTGCTACCTCAGTAGTATTGACTACCATGGACCAGCCCTTGGGCTGTGCGGTAGGAAACGCTCTAGAAATTGTCGAGAGCGTCGAGACTCTTTGCGGACGTGGTCCACACGATTTGGAGGAACTGGTTTGCGTGCAAGGCGGGCTGCTACTCACCGCTGCTGGCTTGGCCGCAGATATGGAAGAGGGCGCGCTGAAAATCCACGATTCTCTGAATGATGGCAGCGCGCTTGCGTGCTTCCGTGCGATGGTCGAGGCTCAAGGCGGAGACACTTCGATCCTCGAGTCCGATTACGCACTCCTGAGCGGACTCGGTCTGCTCGATGAAACACTACTCTCGACCGAGGTCTTCGCCGAAGCCGCTGGAATGGTCGCTGATATCGAGGCGATGACCGTGGCTCGGGCCTGTCTCGAACTCGGTTCCGGCCGACGCGCTCTTGGCGACGAAATCGACCACGGCGTCGGCCTAATCCTCGAAGTACAAGTAGGCGAATCTGTCGAAGAAGGTGACCCACTGCTCGTCATTTACCACAGGGGTGAATTACCTGCAGGCCTATCCGAATCATTGGCATCAGCATTCATTTTGAGTGAGGGGGAGATTGAATTGCAATCACGAATCACGGACATCATCAGGTGATGTTGTGCGGCTAGGTCATATCGACCAGATGAAGGC
>CAXGBP010000120.1:0-3563 GCA_964007685.1 uncultured Candidatus Poseidoniales archaeon
AATTCGGATTGGGATTCGTGACTCTATCCGATACTGGTCTGAATGGGGATGAGGTAATTCACGATTCTGTTTGGACGGCGAGGCTTGAGCATGATGGGCTTGAGTATGGCCTCGCCGAAATTCCTGTGAGGATGGATGATCTTTGGACTGATGTTGAGACTACTGCGGCGCTGGAAGTAACTAATTCACCGCCGCGAATCAAATCGCGCGATTACGCGCCTGACTTCGCGTATCGCGGCGATATAATCGATGCGAGTTTGCGTGTAGAGGATGGGCATGGTGTCGAATCGGTCGCCATCGATTTACTGAGTGCAGGTGGAGACTTGACCCAGCTGGCTCTTGATACAGAGAGTGGCCGCTGGGTCGGTCAATTCACTCTGCCCGATTCGCTGGCACCAGGTCAGCGCTCGATTCCGATTCAGGTCGAAGATTCTGAGGGTGCGAGCGCACTGATTGACTCCGGTGCCGTCATCGAGGTGATTAACGAGGCACCGTCGGTGACCAATGTCTCATTCCTCGACGAGGGAGAATGGTCACAATTCGTCGAGATTCCAAAGAATGGAGAGAAAACCTACACCATCGAGGTGACAATCGATGATCCCGATGGTGTTTCATCGGCGCAGGTCAAATTAGGCCGCCTTGCGCCTATTGGCAAGTCAGAGACTTGGCTTCCACTAAATGATGAGGGTGAAGATGGCGATAGTGTGGCTGGCGACGGCGTCTTCACCACTACAATCAACGTCCGTTCTACCTTAACTCAAGGTGAGATGAACTTCCTTGTGCGGGCGTCGGATATTTTCCAATCGATGACGCCCGAAGGCGAACAGATTCATTCTCTCGAATTAATCGATGAGAAGGGCTCGGGAATCAACGGAGGTAGTTGGTTTGTCGACAACACTAACTCAATCGTTCTCGTTGCTTTGCTCATTCTGCTCGCACTCGGCGCTACCGCTGCCATCCTAATGGTGCGAAATGCCGACCTTGAATGACGATGCGCACGCGCATCGTGACAGGCGAACCTCCTTAGCCCACGATGTTCGCTCCGAACATGTGAACCGAACGAGTGTCCTCCTAATTGCGGCTCTCACCCTGACCGCTTTGGCAAGCCCGATTATCGCAGCATCATCATCCGATGAAGAAGCGTCAGGTCAGCCACGAAACATCTCAGTGGACCTCACTTGGCCGCATGTTGAGGGGGATTATTCTGAACTCGACTGGCAACAGTATGCGACTTACTTCAAGGAGGATCTCGAAAATGAGGGCTTCTGGAATCGGGTGGTCATCCATTCGGTTCGTAGCGATGCCGGCTATTGGTATCAGGCCGATGAGTCGTGCTCAATTGGCGATTTCACAGGTCAGTGCCATGTCCGTAATTTCCGAAGTGGAATGCACTTCACTGCCTATGCGGACGCCTACGGCATTTCCATCGAGAATGATTGGACCAGAGATATGGACTTGCGACGGTCAATTGGTGGAGATTGGATAGATTACGATGACCGATACTTCGAGGATTACTACATCGATTGGGGCCAATTTGATGATGATGAGGCTGGCCGATATTGGTCGAATACTTCTGCAGAATGGTGGGAGAGTGGGTCTCCTTCTTCGATGAGTGTAGGGACTACGTTCACTGAAACTTCAGAAAATTGGGAGGACTGGTCTTGGGTCGACCTCGCCGACAACGGTAGTCGAGAGGAGGATTCTGGCTCAGAGTATTGGTTCGAGAATATCTCTTACGAAGGAATCCAAGAAATCTCAATGGAATTCGATGGCTACAACGAAGCGGATTCTTCGACCACAAGCGGACCTACGACTCTGACTGTTCTTCAGGTTGAGGTTCGAAATGTCACCGACTCGGGTCAGAACGATTTGGTAGCTGTACAATTGTACTCAGAATGGGGTGGTGTGGCTGGATTCTACTTCGATGCCGAGAACGCCACAGATCTCGTGCCGATGACTATGTGGAGCTCAGCAGCTTCAGGATTCCCCGATGCCGATGGTGATGGTTGCCCCGACGAGGAGGACGTGTTCCCGAATGACCCATCCGAGTGCTCCGATAACGATGAGGACGGCATCGGAGACAACGCCGACACTGATGACGACAACGATGGTTGGTTAGATGACAACGAGTACCTTTGCGGAACCGATCAATTCGATGCTCTATCCTATCCTGCCGATTTTGATGGTGACGGCGATTGTGATGGGCTTGACTCAGACGATGACGACGATGGTCACAATGATATCATCGACGACTTCCCTCTCGACGCCAGCGAATGGAATGACAACGACGAAGATGGTACCGGCGATAATGCTGACCTCGACGACGATAATGACGGATTCTCAGACACGATTGAGCAAGATTGTGGTTCGGATCACCTGAGTGGATTCTCACAACCTCTCGATACCGATCGAGATGGCTGGTGCGACGAGATGGATGTCGACGACGATGATGATGGTTGGAACGACAACCTCGATGCCTTCCCCAAGGATCAGTCCGAGTGGATGGATTCCGATGGTGATGGCATCGGCAATAATGGAGACCCAGACGATGATGATGATGGCTGGTTAGACCAGAAAGAAGGCGACTGCGGGACTGATCCATTAGATGCAGCGAGTCAGCCTGAAGATCTCGATGGGGACTCGCTGTGCGACGCTGTCGATACTGATGATGACGGCGATAAGTGGTCCGACAGCGTCGACGCATTCCCTAGAGATCCAACAGAATGGTTCGACAGCGATGGGGACGGTGTAGGCGATAATGCCGACACCGACGACGATGGAGATGGTTGGTCAGATTTAGCCGAGGAGACCTGCGATGGTGACAAAGACGATGCCTCAATCACGCCAACAGATTCCGATGGAGACGGCCAGTGCGACTCAATGGACCCTGACAAGGATGGAGACGGAGTTATCAATGACGACGATGATTTCCCAGATGATCCGGAGGAACATGTTGATTCTGATGGTGACGGAATCGGCGACAATGCCGATGCCGATGATGATGGCGATGGCCTAACTGACCTCGCTGAGATAGCCGCTGGCACCGACCCACTCAAGCGAGACACAGACGGTGATGGCTGGGCAGACGGCTTCGATGACTTCCCACTCAATCCGAATGAGTGGGAGGATTCCGATGGAGACGGCGTTGGCGACAACGCCGATGCCTACCCGAGCTTCGCAGCTTGGCAGACAACAGGTGATATGGTACTGACCATTCTAATCGCGCTGATCGTTGTGGGATTGCTCGGAGGCGGTGCTTTCGTTATCTCTCGCTCAAAGAAATCTGAAGATATGTCTGAATTTGCTCAGGATCAATCACATCACTTCGCTCCTCCGAGCCCAGTTTCCATGTACACCGATGAGCAATTGCGCGAGGCTGGCTGGACTGATGAACAGATTGCGCAACAGCGACATGAGTGATAGTCGAATTATTGGTACGAGTGCCGGGATTTGAACCCGGGTTCAAGCGTTGGCAACGCTCGGTGATAACCACTACACTACACTCGTGCGAAATTCGGGAAACAAGACTCACTTTTCTAAGCGTCGGTCTGCTCAGCAGAGAG
>CAXGBP010000121.1:0-3537 GCA_964007685.1 uncultured Candidatus Poseidoniales archaeon
CGCGTAATTCAGTTAGGACCTTCTCGACGCGGTCCATACCGCGCGAGATATCCTCGCGGCCGATGGTGTAAGCGAATCGAAGGTGACCCTCGCCGGCCTCACCAAAGGCGGAACCGGGACTACAAAGGACTCCTCCCCCGAGCAAAGCCATTGCAATCTCTTCACTATTCATCCCCGGTACATCGACCTTCGGGAAGACGTAGAACGCGCCTGTTGGAACGTGACAAGATACTCCAGGCATAGCGTTCAAGCGAGCACAAATCAAATCCCGGCGCTCCTTGAATTCATCACACATCTGCGCCGGATAGTCCGAGGCCTTCTCCAAGGCCTCGAGAACAGCATATTGCATCGCATCATTGCTGCATGCTGTAACATAATACTGCATCTTGGTGATATGACCCATTGCTTCTAGGTCCGGCGAGAGAATGTAGCCAATCCTCCAGCCAGTCATGGCGAAGGTCTTGGAAAATGAATTGATCATGATGACTTTGTCATAGCCCGCACCCAAGAAAGAGACATGTTCGGAATCGTAGACAATGCGATCGTAGACTTCGTCAGTGATAACCCACAAATCATTCGCGCGTGCGAACTCAATCAACTCATCGCGCTGTTCAGGAGTCACATTTCCGCCGGTCGGATTACTTGGGAAATTGTACAGAATCGCGACCGTTTTCTCAGTCAGCCTCGATTCAAGGTCAGCAATAGTCGGAACAAATCCATTGTCGAATTGACACTGATAGAGAACGGGTTGCCCTCCACAAATTACCACGTCAGTCGGATAGAGTGGGAAATACGGCTCTGGCAGAAGAACCTCGTCACCGGGGTCGACGAGCGCGAGGAAAATATCGAGCAACGCATTCGTGCCGCTCATGGTCATGCAGACATTGTTTTCGTCGAGCGTCGGGATTCTGTAATGCCATGTCTCTGCAATCTTTTGTCGCAGCGGAGGAAGGCCGGCTGTGGTAGTGTACTTGTTGCGGCCATCCTTCATCGCTTGAGTGAAAGCCTCGATAGCGAGGTCGGGAGGTTGGAAATCCGGCTCCCCCAAACCGAACTGGACAGCGTCATCGCCAGCCATGTCGAACATCCGCCTAACACCAGTAGGACGGATGCTGTTCGCTCGTTCCGAAAACCGCACCACGACCTACGGACGAATCAATGAGCATTTGAAGACACACCCTCGAATCCTTCGGATTCGCTGCCTAGGTGGCTTTTCTTGGGCAGAAATCACTAGAGTTTCGAGGATGTGATATCCCGAGGGATTATCTCATTCGAGCAGTTCTGCCTCGACGACTTCGTCGATTTCGTCGCGGCTGCGGACATTATCGATTATCGCCTCTATTTCATCGTCTGAGCGGTATCGGATAAGAACGAGAGAGGAGAGCCAAAAGAGGCCCACGAGAGCTACCGCGCCGATTGCTAGGGGCGGGATGCCCATCGCTGATTCCGCCGAGCCACTTCCCGTTACTTCGAAGAAGACTGGGAGTGAGTGCATCGCTCCTGCGACCGCATGAACCTCTACCGTGTGTTCGCCTGATGCAAGTTTTGCCGGGTTCAGGAGAACGTGCCAGAGGAATGGAGTTAGGGCGCCAATCTCGCTGGGTGTAGCGGAGTAGGTCGCTTCCATCCATTCGCCTCCATCTATTCGGTACTCGACCCGATCTATGCTTCCTGCTTGGCCCCATGCGTGGCCGGTGATATTGATCGCGTCACCAATGGTTAGGTTGAGACTGTGACTCTGCAGGCTTGGGTCGATGAGTGGGGACTGGTCCGAATCGCGCAGGAATAACGCGAGGTCAACTGCTGCGCGCGCATCGACCATGCCATAGCCGAACTCGCGATTCCAATAGGGATCGACTTCGGGAGCACTCGGCTCACCGCGAAGTTCGGAAGTATGCTTGAGAATCTCTTTGATTTGCAGCGGAGTGAGATTCTCATTGGCTTCGATGACCAATGCAATCACTCCGCTCACCGCGGGTGTGGCGTAGGAAGTGCCACTACCACGCCCCGTGTAGCTATTGTCAGAGGCATCGGCCCCGAGGAAATTATTGCAACCACCACTACTCACACATCCTTCTGCTTGAATGATATTCGAGCCGGGTGCGCTAATCTCAGGAACCAGTTCGTTGACCGGATTACCGTCGCCGTTGTCCTTGCGTGGCCCGCGTGAGGAGTATCCAGCGATTGTGTCGTCTGAGCGGTTTACCGTGTTCTGGTCATCGGTGGCAGCAACTGTAATCGAAAGCGAAGATGCGCTCATCCCCGAAAGCCCATCGTTGTCTTCACCGTCATTGCCGGCAGCATTCGAGACCACCACACCCAATTCCATCGCCTCATCGAGGATTCTGCTGTGCATGTCGTTGCCATCTGAACCCCCGTTCTCGTGGCTGGTTATTCCCCATGAAAGAGAGATGATATCGATACCGTGGCTAGCTTCATCTGCGCCCGCCCAGGCATCGTCGCGATGGTCGATAATCCACTGGAGGCCGTTCATGGCTGATTCGTAGAATTCCTGTTCGAGGAGGTAATTCTCGAAGGGTCCGGCTCCGACATCTGTGCCGATTCGGACGTCTACAAGGCCTGCATCGGGTGCGGAGCCGTAGAAATCGGATTGCGACCCATCCGCTTCAAGTCCCGTAGCGCTGGCCATTCCCATGCAGGCAGTGCCGTGTTGGTTGCCATCGTCTGGGTCGAATGAGCCGTCGTCTTGGCGACCGCCGGCGAGGACGCATTGTGGGTCCGAGTGCATGTAGCAGACAGCATCGTAGCCGGCGACGAATTTTTCATTCAGTCCAGGGTGTTCATTGTCAACACCGGTATCGACCATAGCGATGTTGACGCCTTTGCCAGTGACTCCGAAGTCCCAGGCACCAAGCGGATATTCGGTCGAGTTTTTCGCCTTGACTGCAGGAGTCTGAACATCGCCGTAAAAGACCAATGAGCCGTATCGCTCAACCATGACAACTCCTTCGATTTCGGCGAGTTGCCAGACTTGTGAGGCATCGACATCTCCCAGAAGAACAGCGTCGACGAGAGTTAGTTCGAGATTGATTTCGTAGCCGAGTTGCGCGAGGGTGTCGCGGTCGGCTTGAGTCACCTCACGCGCGTAAGAGATTCCCACATTGACCGGACCGGCCGCGCTCTGAAGTGAATCATGGATGCCGTTTCGGTCGGAGTCGAGTGTGGTGTATTCCCACCACTCGAGGCTGGTGTCCCACCAAATTGGAGCTTGGGTTGGAACCTCAATGGTCTGTCCCACCTCAATCATCTGCAAGCCCTTAGCATCGAGTGGTTCCAACCTCTCTTCAGCACTCGTCGCTGCGATGCTGCCCGCCAATGGCGACATCAGCAGAAGCACGAGCGCGACTGCCACCGACCTGCTATTCATCAGTCCACGCCGCACAACGGTACACCTTCAATCCCACCTATTCGCGAGATTGAAACAAAACCACAAAATCGAAGATTACTCTCGTTTGAATCAAATTTGGTGGGGGCACTGGGATTTGAACCCAGATCAGCGGGTATCTTCCGCCTAGC
>CAXGBP010000122.1:0-3436 GCA_964007685.1 uncultured Candidatus Poseidoniales archaeon
GAGAACTCTGACCAATCCATTTGCCAAGTCGGTGGTGTCGGCAGCGACGCAAGTTGCAGGGTCTGGGCGAGGTAAATCACCAGGTTCATTGACGAATGGATCGAAACTTGCTTCGTCACCGGGTCGAAACGGGGCAGTTGGAATCTGCAGGGATTTTTGCTTCTTCTTCGCTGCCATGCTTCTTTCACCCATTCCTCGTTCATATCGTTTGATACTCGGACGACAGCCGCGCCTCGTTAGTTGCCAGCAGGCTCTTGCTCGTGAGAAGGTCCTTGCTTGGATTGAGGTGGCTTATCGCCGACCCCGTCGAATCTCTTGTTACGACTGGCTCTCCGCCCATCGCTTCCTCCCAGAGAAGACCTGCTCGGTAGGATGAGCGGACTAATGGTCCGCTCGCGACGGCTTTGAAGCCCATATCACGAGCCGCCTGGTCCCAAGCAGCAAAGGTGGATGGTTCTGGGAATCTGTCGATTGCTAGATGCTTCCAACTCGGCTGGAGATACTGGCCGAGGGTAATCAGTTCGACACCTGCTTGGCGCAGCAGATGCATCGCCTCGACGACTTCTTCATCGGTTTCTCCGACGCCGACCATAATACTCGATTTGATGACCAGATCGGGGCGTAGTCGCTTAGCTTCGCGCAGAATTTCGAGGGACTGCTCAAAGGATGCGCGAGGGTCACGGACTACTGAATCGAGGCGAGGGACGCACTCGACATTGTGAGCGAATACTCGCAGGGGTAGGTCAACGAGTAGGTGGGCGAGTGCGTCGAGATTTCCGTCGAGGTCCGAGCAGAGTAATTCGAGACCGACATCTGGGCGACGTTCGCGGACGGCCTCGAGGCACTTGCGGTAATGATCTGCTCCACCGTCGGGAAGATCATCTCTGTTGACGACGGTGATGACCGCATGGCTAACGCCCATGCGGTCGACCGCTTCTGCCAATTCGCTTGGCTCATTGGGATTCAGCGGAGGGGGGGTTTTCTGGGTGCCGACAGCGCAGAAGCGGCAGCCGCGGGTGCAGACTTCTCCAGCGATCATGAATGTCGCAGTCCCGCGTCCCCAACAATCGTGGATATTCGGGCAACGAGCCTCCTCACAAACCGTGTTCAACCCATGCTCATGCACGTTTGACTTTGTATCGTTGAATCTTGCCTGAGCGGAACCGGTTGGAAGTGTGGTTCTGAACCATGGAGGAAGTCGCTTCCGCTCAGACTTGCGGCGCTCCTCCGCACTCATCCGAGCCGCCCCGCCACAGCCTCCGGCTGAGACTTCAGCAGCATCAGCCTGCGGTAGCCGCACACTCATCGAAGCCGAGGAGCGGACATACGGCGTTAATCGTTCGCCTCGCACCTACACATGAGGTCGTTTAGGACGAGGTGGGAAATACGAGACGAGGCTCGGATGAGCCGATGGCTCGCAGTGCAGCACTCGTGACTGGAGGTGCAAAGAGAATCGGAGCCGCTATCTGCCTTCACCTAGCGGGAAAAGGATACTCGGTGGCAGTTCACCACAATTCATCGGCCAAGTCCGCCGAGGCTCTAGTCGAGCGACTACGCGAGATGGGGGTCGAGGCTTGTACGGTTCGTGGCGACTTGAGCAATGCCGATGAAGTCTCGAACATTATCTCCGAAGCGTCATCAAAGATTGGTCCGATTTCTCACTTAGTCAACAACGCATCTCGCTTCGAATTCGATGATATCGAGAGTGTTGACTCTGATTCGTGGGACTCTCACATGGATGTCAATGCGCGCGCACCGATGTTGCTCACGCGCGCGCTACTCGAACAATTACCAAATTCTCATGCAAAAGCATCGGAATCGGCCACCGCTTCAGTGGTCAATCTTCTGGACCAGAAAATCGCCGAACCGAGCCCAGACTACCTGTCCTACACTGCTTCGCGCTACGCTTTGCTCGGATTGACCGACGCCCTTGCCCGTGGATTGGCCCCTCGCTTGCGCGTCAACGCCGTCGCTCCAGGACACACGCTTGAGAGCCAAGATCAGACTACAGAAGGGTTCGAGCGGGCTCAATCAGAGAGCCCGCTTGGATTTGGTCCGGCGCCGAATGACATTGCAGAAGCAGTCGGTTATCTCATCGGCGCACGGGCAGTTACAGGCCAGGTGCTTTTCGTCGATTCAGGGGAGAGGTTCCTCGCCCGGAGTCGTGATGTGCTTTTCGAGACGGAGGGAGGGGTATGAGCGGACATTCGGAGGCACTGATGCAACTCATGGCACAAACTCAAGGGGTGACGACGCTATTCCTCGAAAACGTCGTGCGCGAGGTCGATATTGGCGTGCACGACCACGAATTTGGGGCTCCCCAGCGATTACAATTCGACATTTATGTGATGCTGTCAGGAGTGCTTGAACCGAGCGCGGATGAGATCGGTGAAGTTCTCGATTATGAGTATCTGATTTCCGCGCTCGACGAAACTCTGGAGATGAATCGAGCAGCTCTGCTGGAGACACTGGCGAATCGGCTACTCGACAGGATTCTCGAACCAAACTCAGCCGAAGGAGCGAGTGTGATTCTAACGAAGCTCGATGTGCTCGAAGGTGATGGGCAATTGGGATGCTCGATGACGCGGCTGAAGTGATGGTGCAGGGAGCAGGATTTGAACCTGCGAAGCACTATGCACCGGAGCTTAAGTCCGGCCCCTTTGACCAACTCGGGTATCCCTGCAAGTCTGCTGGCAAAGCCATTGGACTTGAACCGAGCGGCACGCGACGCCCCCTTTTGGGGGCGTGGAGAAAACGATGCATTGACGGCTCGGACCTCACGAACGCTTTAACACCCCTCTGAGAGCCGAAGGCCGATGATTGCGAGCAGCAAGTCGATTCACGGGCTCGGTATCGCCCGAACTGCGGCGTTTCTCGCTTTGCTTATGTTGGCAGCTCCACTGGCTGGAGTAACTGCACCTACAGCCGCTCTATCTGATGCTTCCAAATCACAGGCCTCAGATGACCTTGAGCTCAAACTCTACACTCTCTACTTGGCCGAAGCCAACTCCTCCTCTGGAGGTGATGGCCATATCACAACTCGTGTCCCTGAATCGGGTGGTCAATCGACTGCGAGTGCCCTCGATTCGACTATCGAATTCAGCACCGGTGACCTCATGAGTATGTTGACGATCAACGGTCGCCCCAAGCACGGTTCTTCCTCAGGTCAATTCTACATTCCAGTGCAACTTTTCCTCCGTGCACAGGGGCCGAGTAATTCGCAGGTCACTTGGGACATTACTATCAGCGCCAATGGTGCCACAGTAGGTTCTGAATCATGGGAGGCTGATGCGTGCAATCCGGGAATCACGAATTCATGTAATTTCGATCATGAACTATTTGAGGTCATCCTCGACGATGATGAGGAAGGTTTCGAGGTCGAGGATGGTAAGGAATTTACTGTTGAGATTTCCGCTGAAATGACCGGTTGCGAGAG
>CAXGBP010000123.1:0-3402 GCA_964007685.1 uncultured Candidatus Poseidoniales archaeon
ACACCTGGCTTCAAGTACAATTTCTGCCTTCACGCTAACGAAACTCTGAGCCGCCTCGAGCAGACTCCGAAGCTCGTCATTTGTGCAATCAATGGTCACGCTGTCGGCGGCGGACTTGAGATCGCAATGGCCTGCGATATTCGTATAGCTCGCAAGGATGCAGGCAAGTGCGGTCTTCCTGAGATTAACCTCGGTGTGCTTGCAGGAACTGGCGGCACTGCGAGACTATCTCGCCTCATCGGCAAGTCGCGAGCTCTCGAATACATGGTCAGCGGCGAACTGATGGCCTTCGAGAAGGCTAAGGAAATCGACCTCTTCAACGATGTTTGGGACGGCTCACTGGACGAATTCCGTCAGGACATTCTCGACTACGCCACCCAATTCTGCCTACCATACAAGGCTACTATGGCAGTTGGCAACATCAAGCGCTCAGTCCAATCCGGACCTGAGATGCCTTTCGAGTATCACCTTGCACTTGAGCGTGAGTTGCAAGCGGCTCTGTTCAACAGCTCTGACGCGAAGGAAGGAATCGCCGCTTACGTCGAGCGCCGAACCCCTAGATTCGAAGGTCGCTGAACAAATCACTCGAAGATTTAGGGCCACCGAAGACTACGTCTTCGGTGAAGTGGTTGAAATACAGGCTGCTTCTGGCCCACCTCATGACAGAGGAAGAAATCGTACAGGACTACTCTCCGAACTTCGAGGTGTGGATACAAGATTTCAGCGATTGGCAGACACGAATCGGATTCGACCCCTCGTGGCTGGGAGATTACCGATTCGACATCAAGTTCGACTGGGACACCGCAGGTTCCCAGATCGAATTCGGGGATTTCCTAGGCATGCCCAAGTGGCAGCGCCGAATGCAGATTCCACAGCAAAACATCCGTGACGCAATCATCTCGATGGTCAGCGTGCAGGGCGATACAGAATTCGCCAGCGTCGAGCAGCAGAACCACCTGCTGGCGACCGCCCCGACCGAGTATGACCGCAAGTCTGCCCTGCGAATCATGTGCGAAGAACAGCGCCACGGATGGCAGATGGCTTACCTTCTCTGCACTTACTTCGGCGAGCACGGAGTGCGCGAGGCAGCAAAGCTGCTCGAGCGCAATGCGCAGGAAGGAACTCGAATTCTAGGTTCATTCAACGCACCGATCGACCACTGGTTGGATTTCTTCTGCTTCACTCACTTCATCGACCGAGACGGTAAGTACCAACTGAAGATGCTCAGCACATCTTCTTTCCAGCCACTCGCCGCCTCGATGGGACCGATGCTGAAGGAGGAATCCTTCCATCTCGGCACCGGAGCCAATGGACTACGCCGAGTCGTCAAGCAGGGAGTAATCCCCTGCGCTCTTCTCCAGAAATACGTCAACAAGTGGGTCAGTACCGGTCTCGACCTGTTTGGAACTGACGACTCGACAAGCGCCCAGTGGGCCTATGTTTACGGAATCAAGGGGCGCTATGATGAACGTGAGTCTAGCGATGACGCAGACCGCGCTCACCTCAACGAAGCGAGTCGTGAGCTCTATTTCCAGGAACTTCGCGACGAGATGCGCAGAATTAGCCAAGTCCGGAAGGAAGGCGAGCCTGAGTTGTTTATTCCGTCTGACAAATTCAATCGAGGAATCGGAAAATACTCAGCGAAGCGTTACACGATTGAAGGCGACGACTTCGAAGGAAACGACGCGGATTGGCAGGCTTACCTCGACGACGTTCTTCCCACCGATGCGGACGAAGAACGTCTGATCAACGAATACATGCAAGAAGAATGGATTCAATACCGCGAGTGGAAGGGCGACTGAGCCTCACAGGTGATTCCATGCAACATCTATCACTTCTGGCCTTCGATAAGGAGCGCTGTAAGCCATTTTTTGACAGATTAACCGACCTCTTCCACGAGCACCACCATTCGGCCGATCAAGACGCTGAAGGCTACGAAAAACTGCTCTACAGAGTGCATCGACCTTACACCAATGACATGCTCGATATGGTCGATGAATGGATGGGATTAGACAAGCGCGATTGGCGAGATGAGACTACGCGCGAAGTGAAACTAGCGATGTATGCGATTCGTTACCCCGACACACTGTTGCTCGACTCCTTCACTCCCAATGCTCGCTCCGACATAGTCAGGCTCTCCTCCTACCTCCACTTCACCCAACACACCTACGCGATTTGGGACGAAGATACGCGGAAGGGATTAGCTAAGTTGGGGATTGAAATTCCAGCGACCGAGGTCGCTGACCCCTTCATTTACGGCGCTTATGTCTCGGCGATTGAATTGCTCAAAGATGTGGCTCCTTTCACTTGCTTCTTGGAACATGATGTTCCTCGGCAACGACTGTTTCAGGCTGCATTAGCGGCATACGGCAGGGAGTGAAAAGATGGACGTTCGTACCGTCGCCGTGATCGGCGCCGGGACGATGGGCGCTGGAATTGCTCAAGTCTGCGCCCAAACAGGTTGGGATACTCGATTGTTCGATGCTTTTCCTGAAGGATTAGCGAAGGGAATGGCTGCTGTCGACTCATTCTGGGACAAAGGAATTGCTCGTGGCAAGACCACTGCTGAGCAGAAGGCAGAGTGGGAAGGCAATCTAAGCGCATGCGCGGATATGGCTGAGGCCGTTTCTGGGGCTGACTTGGTTATCGAGGCTGTTCCTGAGATTATGGAATTGAAACAGAGTATCTTCCGGGATCTCGAGTCGATGGCTCCGGCCCACGCTATACTTGCGACGAATACTTCGGGACTTCCGATTGGCGCAATCGCAGAGGCCACTAATTGTGCTGACAGGATTATCGGGATGCACTTCTTCAATCCGGTTCCAATCATGAAATTGCTTGAGGTTGTTCGCCATGATGACTGCTCTGATGAGACTATCGAAGCGGCTCAGTCCATCGGTTATGCGATGGGAAAGGAGACGATTTTAGTGCGCGATGTGCCTGGATTTGCAACGAGCAGACTCGGAGTGATTCTGGGTAATGAAGCGATTCGAATGCTGGCTGATGGCGTTGCCAGCGCCAGCGATATCGATACCGCAATGAGGTTAGGATATCGACATCCAATGGGGCCGCTCGAACTTAGCGACTTGGTTGGGCTAGATGTTCGTCGCGACATTCTGAATAATTTGGCTGAGGCCTTTGATGATGATTCGTATCGGCCTCATCCTCTGCTCGAGGCGCTTGTAGCCGAGGGCAGCCTCGGAAAGAAATCATCTCGTGGTCTATACGATTGGTCTGACGGTGAGAAGACCGAGCGCGATGACCTACCATTGTGAGGTGTCGGGAGTTGGCGACGACGATTCCGCTCTGGGTTGAAGCAATTGGCGTTGCTGCAGGATTTCTCGGTGTGATCGCATGGTTCCCACAGATTCGCAAAGTCTGGTCTGAGGGCAAGCACGAGGG
>CAXGBP010000124.1:0-3377 GCA_964007685.1 uncultured Candidatus Poseidoniales archaeon
AGGCCAAGGTCAAGGCCAAGGTCAAGGCCAAGGTCAAGGCCAAGGTCAAGGCCAGGGTCAAGGCCAAGGTCAAGGCCAAGGTCAAGGTGACCAAGGTCAAGGCCAAGGTCAAGGCCAAGGCCAAGGTCAAGGCGGCCAGCAAGGCAACGGTCAGGACCAGGGCTCTCAGTCCGGTCAGGACGGTCAGCAAGGCAGCGGTCAAGAGGGTGGAGAACAATCCAACCAGCAAGACAACGGCCAAGGACAGCAGCAGGGCGGAGAACAATCCGGCCAGCAGGGCGACCAGGAAGGACAGGACCAGAACGGTAACAACCAGAATGGACAGAACCAGCAGCAGCAAGGCCAGACCCAGGATACTAACCAGGGTCAGCAGGGCCAGCAGTCCGACCAACAGCAAAGCCAGCAGCTCGACAACCAAGACCAGAACGGCGAGAACGACAACGATGGCGATGGTATCCCAGACGACCTGGACTTCGATGATGACCAGGACGGCATCCCGGACAACCAGGATGAATTCCCTGAGGACCACGACAACGATGGCATCAATGACGCTGAGGATGATGACGATGACGGCGACGGAATCGACGACCGCGAGGAAGTCAATGACGGCGACCCTAACTCGGACATCTACGATCACGACAATGATGGCGTCCGCGATAACATCGATTTCGACATCGACAATGACGGCATCGACAATTGGAACGACGTTGGACCGAACGGTGAGGATTACTCACGCGATCACGACAACGACGGTCTGAATGACGGTGTTGATCCCGACGACGACAACGACGACATCCTAGATGTCGATGAGGTCGACGGCGCGATCGGTCTCTGGCGGTACGACCACGACAACGATGGTCTAACCGACAGGACTGACACCGATGACGACAACGACGGACTTTCCGACTGGTTCGAGCAGAATGATGGCAACCCATTGACAGGTCAATTCGACCACGACAATGACGGTATTGAAGACCATCTCGATGACGACGATGACGCCGACGGAATCCTCGATGAGGATGAAGCCGACAGCAGCGTACTGTGATCCAGTAACACTAGTCGATTACTGCTCAGGCCCGCGGTCCGTTGATTCGCGGTGACAGGTTCCCTGGGGGCGATTCAGTCCCCGGGCGAACCGCCCTATCTTTCTCTATCAAAAATCGAAGAGGGTCGGTTGGTTGTCAGATTTCAGGTGATTGGCTGCGGCCAGCCGTTCGAGTGCTCGTTCGAGTCGACGATCTGAGAAGCCGCACTCGCCTTGCAGAAATTCGCGCAAGGCGGTCTCATTCGCGCGCGTGGCTTGTGCTAGTGGTTCAGGATGAATCGGATGATTGAGGAAGAGTCCGCGGATGGTTTCGATGTCCTCGGGCATCTCGAATTCTTTGACTTCGGCGACGGCCTCCATCGTAATGTGCTCCCGAATCAGTTTGAGGCCCGTCTTAGGACCAATTCCACGGATTCCGGGGTGGAAATCGGTACCGATCATAATGGCGAGGTCAACGAGCTGTTCTTGAGTTATTTCGTGCTCGTCGAGCAATTCCTGCAGGACGACTTTCTCGGCTGTTAGCAGTCGGCCGAACTTACGTCGGCCGTGGCTCGTCAGATTGCGAATCATAACTGGAGAGCCGTATAGCAGCGTGTCCCAGTCCTGACTGGCTACCGCTGCGACCTCACCATTGGCACAACGCACAGCGCCTGCACCTTCGGCCTCCATTGGAGCCTCGACCCAAACGAGGCCGAGGCAGTCGAACAATCGCTTGGTTTCGGCGACCATGTCGCGGGTGTATTCAGCCGTCTGCGGTCCGAGTTTCTTGGCTAGCGCCATGTCACCTATCTCGACGGCCGCCTCCCACTTGGAGGCAGCATCCACTTTGCGTTCTTTGCGGCCAGCCAAAGTATCGAGTTTGAGGTCGTGCGGGCGTCCGTCGAAAATGAAGACCGGTTCAATCCCCTGTTCGAGCATCCAGGAAGCCCGATCTAGGAAACCCATCAGGTGAGCCACAGGACGTCCATTGAAGGACAAAGGCTTGCCATCTTGGCCAACTAGGCTGGTGATGAATTGGTAGGCATTGAGAAAGACATCGACCGCAACTCGTTGGCCGGCTAATTCGCTCATCTCAAGTGGATGTGCGGTTGCCAAGTCTCTCAGATTACAGCCCATAACGACTCCTCCACCTATCCGATACACCCGCCGCCCGCGCGTGCAGGCCTGTGCTAGGTGTCGAGGCCTTTAGGGTTGAAGTCGGACGCGGGAGCAATGGAGGAATCGTGTTGAGCGGATCAGTCGAGGCGTCGGTCGGCAGATTGACCCTGATTGGAAGCGGTTGGCATCCAACTCTGTTTCGATCCGAAGCCGAGGCTCTCGCAGGCCCAGTCGGCTTCGTTCATCCACGCATTGTCGTCACCGAATCAGAAAACCCGAATTTACCAATCAGATTGGCCAGAGCAGCATTACTCGACGATGTTCTCCTCCACGGGCAGAATAGCGCACCCGTCGAGCCTGCGACTCTGGCTGAAAAAATCGCTGAATGGGCCACTTCTCACCTGCCAGAAGGAACATTCGCGATTCGCCCGAGAAGTCTTGGAACAGGTTTAGCAGGATTCTCGAAGTCTGCGATAGCTCAAGCAGCAGGCCGCCTAATCGCCGATAACACACACACAGTCGACCTTGAATCTCCAGAGAATGAGATAGTCGTGATTCTCGCTGGACCAGAAGGCCCCTCAAACCACCCAGACCCTCTAGTGAACTCACCCCCTGCAGTAGTCTGGGGTCTGCGTTCCACTGATTGGAATCGTGTTCGATGGGGCGGCCGTCAACCGATGGAACGCCCTTTCTTCCAACCAGTATCGCTCGAGCCACGCCTTGCACGCCTCCTCATCTCACTGGGTCACCGCACTGACAGCGAACCGACCACAGTCATCGACCCATTCTGTGGCACGGGCGGCATCGCCATCGAGGCGATGCTCGCGGGTCTCGCAGTACTCGCAAGCGACCTCGACCCGCGCATGGTCGCGGGCACAAAACAGAATCTGGAGTGGGCGTCTGAGGAACTCTGTGGGCAGTATGAGACGACTTGGGATGTGCAAGAAATAGGCGTTGAATTTACTCCCGATGCCTGGGGCAGAGTCAGTGGTTCTATCTTCGCTTTTGATCCCCCATATGGGCGCAATGCATGGAAATCCGAGGATGGTTACCAACTCTTCCTCAAGGCTTGCTCCGCCGCTCGCGCAATCGACGATGCAGGCTCTCTATGCACGCTTTTACCGACCGATCCAGCGATTTTCAGTGAAGATTCCGATGAGTTACCCGACCCACTGGTTATGGGTAAACCGTGGTCGAAGATAGTAGATCATATGCTCGAGCGTGGTTGGCGTGT
>CAXGBP010000125.1:0-3374 GCA_964007685.1 uncultured Candidatus Poseidoniales archaeon
AGCGCTCCTTGCTGTCGCAACGGTACCAATAGGGGGGGCTGACAGTGGTGGTGGTGGGGGAGCAGAGAGTGGATGAGGGGCTTGTTCAGGAGTATCCTCAAGAATCTCTTCCGCCAGTGCCGAGAGGGCTTCATCGAATTTCGAAATATCTTCATCTTCCATTCAAAACATCTCCACTCGGACGAGAATTCTTGTCGCTAACGAATCTGAAAATGAGACTGGATATCCATCTATTATGAGTGAATCTGAGCTTCGTTTAATCGATTGCCCGACGATTAGGCCGAGGGTCTGAAGTGTACGCGCATCCTGACCCTCGAGTGCGATGAATTCGATAGTTCCGGAACTCCCTTCAGGCATATTTGCTATTGGAAGTAAAGGCGCTTTTACAGCGGGCTCGACTCGGCGTGAGACCAGCGGAATCCTCTCGCCTGAGGGAGTCCGTTCGGGATATCCAAGGAGACGGTCGATTGCTTCTTCTAATTCCGAATCGATCGCGTGTTCCATCTCGCAAGCAGCGGAGTGGACATCGCCATCGAATCCGATGATATCAGTGAGTAATAATTCGAGCAGCAATTGCCGGCGCTTGATCTGTGCTGCTCGGGCAAATCCATCTGGAGTCAATCTCGATCCTTTGTAAGGAATATAGGTCACAAGTTCGCGACCGGCCAATCTCTGAATCATCTCGGTCGTCGATGCTGCGCTAACACCCATAGATTCAGCGAGCATCGAAGTTTTGACAATAGCATCGGGTTGATCTGAATGCATCTCGAACATGCGCTTGAGATACATCTCCTCAAATTCGCTTAGTTCGGGCATCAGACCACCATTCCTTCACCATTCGAACTCATTCCTGCCCGACCTCCGCGATGAACTCAGAGCGGCAGGCTGGACAACGTGCCTTGACTGGGCGGCGTTCAACTGGCACCTTGAGCGTTTGATCACAAGATGGGCATGAAAGGAGATCGACCATCGAACGAGCCACAGCATCGAGAGGTTGTTCGGGGGCCGGTTCGGGAGCAGGTGCCGATTGAGGTGAAGGCATCTGGCTCATCTCCGGAGATGTACCCACGGTTGGGGTTGGTGGAGCATCTGCGGCAGCATCTACCGAAAATCTCGCGGTGCAAGCAGGACATTTGACAGCACCTGCATGAGTCGATGGAATACTCAAGCGTTGATCACATTCGGGACATGGAATCTCACGCTTCGTCGCGGCAGCTGCCTTCTTGCGCTCACCACGAGCCTCCTTCAAGCGATTGAATCGAGAGGTTCCGGTATCAGCGACGCTCTCGGAGACGGTTCGATAGAGAACGAGAATGAACATTACTAGAACAAGCCCAGAAATTGCGCCGTAAATCGCGGCTGAGAGATCAAATGGCAACTCAGCCCCTGATTCAGCATCGGCAAAAGAGACAATTTCAAGGAGTCGGCTTTCAGTTTGACCACTGGTAATCCAAATTATCTCGACTTCGACCACTTTGGAATCTGGCCATGAGGCAATTGTCAATTGACCCGTCTGACTTTGTCCAGGGCCAACTGCGGACGTAGGATTAGTGTCGAGGACCATGCCATCAGAAGTTCGTACCACCCTAATTTCGCCGACCAGAGTTGGCGTATTGCCGTCATTGCTTAGGTCGTACGGAAGAGTCACTTGCTCCCCTGTGCGCGGGGCAGCGGAGACTCCTGATGACTCTACTTCGAGACTGAGGATTGGAGGAGTGAGTGTTCTTTGCACCTCCAAATCCTGCGAGGCGGTCCAATCGACCGCTTCGACTCTAATGATTAGCGAATCAGCAGAGGGATGGCCGAGCGTGAGAGTTATTTCTCTCCTTCCTGGGTCGAGTGTAAGTAAAAATGTCTGAATGATTGATTCAATGGTTTGGTCGAGAATTGCAACTTCAACACTAACTTCGCGAGAGCGACCTTCTGAGAGGTAGAGGGAGATTTCAGAGTTCAATCCGTCGGTTAGGTCCCATGTCGTCGAGTCGATGACGAGGGTCATGGTCTGTGGATTCAGGACCTCTACTGAGGATGTTCCGTTGAGCTCTCGAGCGACCCCGCCGTTGTTTGAATGGACACGCCACTCAATATTGAGGGGCCCTGCGATGTCGGGAGTGAACGAGGCTGAAACTTCCCTGCTTGAGCCGGGATTGATGATGATTGGAGGGCCGAGGGTCGGCTCTGCAGTCCCAGGGGATAGTTCGAGTTGGACGGTTTGAGGTGAGTTACCTTGGTTATGGACAAGAATCGAGGCGGTTAGGGAATCTCCGACGTGGGCAGGTTCGCCGATCAATGCGATTTCTGGAGAACCTGCCGCAGTTAGATTGAGTGGATTGGGTTCAACGGGCAGGACCATTGTTTCGCTTTCACCGCTTGAATCGATGGTGAAGACGAGGTGAATTTCGCCAGCAGGGAGTGGTCCGAAGGAGACGTTTACCATGACGGATTCCTCTGATCCGTCAAGAAATCCAGTCAATTCTGGGGAGGATACCCCGTCAAGGACTATGTGGAAGGACCATTCGTCATGGCCCGCTGCTGTATCATCATTGGCGACTTCAATCGATAGGTGAATTTGGTCTCCGGCGAAGGCTGAGGAGTTGTCTGAGATAGCATTCGTTGAGCCATCTATGAGGACGGTGTCCCATTCCGAAGAATCCTCGATGGTAAAGCGGTCTTGAGCACTGACAGTCGAGCTTAGGAGGGTGACGGCGAGAAGGGCTACGGAAATCACAAGCAAGTTGCGAAGGCGCAGCCTGTGCTTCATCGTCTACGACTCGGTGTAGTGAAGCGTATCAAGACAACCCCATTTCAAGGTCACGTAGTGACCTTTATGACGCATTCCAATTTGGGCCGGATGCACATGGATGCTGAGGCTCTCCTGCGCGTCTCGCCAGAGGAATTGGCGCAAGCCTTACTCAACCGCAGGAGGTTGCTCAAAGATCAGTTGCCTACGGTCATTCGCACCCTTGAAGCAGAGGAGCAAAAACTGTCTCCAAAGGTGGATCGTATTGTCGAAAATCACAAGCGTGCAAATGATGTTGTTGCCAAATTAAAGAGCACTCGAGATTCATCACAAAAGGTTGCTCACGGCCTCCTACCAAAGGTACGCGGACACCGAGACTCACTCGTTGAATCCGGCGGAATGGTAAGTCTCGACCCTGATTGGAAAAAAGAAAAGTTGTTCGAAGAACTGGATGAAATCGAAGATAGCATCCAGACCTCAGCGCTCGACCATAAGGCTGAGAAGAAGATGATCGATCGCCGCAAGAAACTCATCGAACAGAATGAGAAGTGGCTGAAGGAAAGGCGTCAAATGAACCCGGAAATGGTTGATTACGTCGATTCCCGAAGAGAAATGTCGCACCTCTTCAAGACCG
>CAXGBP010000126.1:0-3359 GCA_964007685.1 uncultured Candidatus Poseidoniales archaeon
AAATCAGTTGGGGTAAACTCGGACTTGAAACGCCCCGCTTCGTCATCGAGTCCGACGCAACCATCGTTCTACCATTGCTGCTCGCCAGCCTTGAAAACTAAGGCTAAATGCGTTAAAAGAACTCAGAAAACATTGGCGTAATCGGCGCACTGCTCACTGATTCGTAGCAATTGATTGTATTTTGCTGTCCTATCTGAACGAGCCGGTGCACCTGTCTTGATTTGGCCTGCATCACAGCCAACAGCGATGTCTGAGATGATTGAGTCCGCGGTTTCTCCTGAGCGATGGCTGATGATTGTGCCAAGGCCGGCAGCCTTCGCCATCGCGATGACTTCGAGCGTTTCTGAGACCGTTCCAATCTGGTTGAGTTTGATGAGAATCGCATTCGAAGCGCCCATCGCAATACCTTGAGCGAGACGCTCGGGATTAGTCACATACAGATCGTCACCGACGACCTGAACCCTGTGTCCTTCACGCTGGGTGAATTCCACCCAAGAGTCCCAATCATCCTCACCAAATGGGTCTTCGATCGAGACGATTGGATAGGACTCGAGCCAAGCAGAGTATAGTCTGCCCAATTCGGAGCCACTCATCACCCCGCCATCGATGTGGTAACCATCCTCATGGAGGAATTCTTGGCTCGCCACATCCAAAGCAATCGAGACCTGTTCGCCAGGAAGATAGCCCGCTGCTGAAATTGCATCTACAACGAAGCGTAGGCCCTCCTCATTCCGAGGTAGGTTAGGTGCAAAGCCTCCTTCGTCGCCAACTCCACCAAGTAATCCAGCATCCTTGAGCACGGCGCGCAGGGAGTGGTAGATTTCCACGCCAGCACGCAGAGCCTCTGGGTAAGAATCGAAGCCGTGGGGTACGACCATGAATTCCTGCACATCAACATTCGAATTTGCGTGAGCCCCGCCATTGAGGATATTCATCAGTGGCACGGGTAGACTGGCCGAGCCATCGGAGAGGTGTTGCCAAATCTCGCCATCTCCGACTGTTGCCCTTAGACAAGCCATAGAGGCTCCGAGCATTGCATTGGCGCCGATGTCGCCCTTGTTTGGTGTAGAGTCGAGGGCTAGCATTGCGGCGTCGACTGCGCCTTGATCGCTAGCATCCATTCCGACTAGAGCATCGGCGATTCGCCCGTTGACATTTGCAACTGCTCCGTCGACGCCTTTGCCGGCCCAGCGGTCGCCACCATCGCGCAATTCGACCGCTTCGTGACGGCCGGTGCTAGCTCCAGAGGGAACCATTGCTCGACCTAGTGTTCCATCTTCGGTAACGCAGTCAACCTCGACTGTTGGGTTACCACGAGAGTCGAGGACCATTCTTCCGTGGACGCGCGAGATGCGGGTGCCCATTGAACCGGCGACCGGCGGGTGCTTTCTCAAGATACCGCTCAACTCAAATCTCACTCATTGAGCCAAGATAGCCAACGAGCAACCACATTCTGAACACTTGGAACTTCCATCTCAGATCTGCAACATCTCTCCCAAGCTAATTGTTCGCCCTTCGGAGTAATCGAGAATAATTCAGCCCGTAACAAAACTCCATCCGGAGAGTCGCATTTACTTCGATTATCGTCAATAAAACAATGTATCAAATTCTTGGGGAAATGGTGCATACTACCAGACTCTGGGCAGCACAACATTACACTGCGCTCGAGGAAAAGAAGTGAAGATCCTGAGGACTCGTCAACCTCGTGTCCTATGATGCGAGTATCCGAGAGCATGTTGGCAACATCGACATTGTACCATTGGGTTTGGTCGGGTGGGATGTTGAGTCTTGACACATCATCGAGATATTGCTGAACCTTCAGCTGGGCGTATCCCTCATCCACGCCCATCGAACCTTACAAAAACGGCGACCCATTTGAATGCAACTTTACATTTTGATTGTGAAATTATCCGAATTCCGGAAAAAAATAATAGTTGAATTTGTAACAATAGGCACCTAACATACAAATAGGGTTCCCAAATCGGAAGGCCGCATGCTTGCCGTAGATTCCCTTGACCGATCGATTCTCACCGTCCTCCGTGAGTCCGCCAGAGCGCCTTTCGTAGAGATTGCGAAGAAGGTTGGAGTTACTGAAAGAACCGTCCGTACACGCATGAAACGCTTGGAAGAAGAAGGAGTTGTGCGCGGGTACACAATCCGTGAAGCTGGCATCGGATTGACTGCTCTTGTTCGCATTAAGGTAGGCCCGGGGACTGAAATCGGTACCCTCGCTGGTGAGTTCGCAGGATGGGAAGGCGTCGAGTGCGTCTACGAGATTTCTGGCGACGCTGATTTGATTGGAATTGTTCACATTGATGATACGGTTGCACTTCGCGATTTGCTCGACCGAATGTGGCTCGCCGCACCTGGTGAAATCACATCGACTCAGACCGAATTAGTCCTCGAGCAGTACTGATTACGGCTTGCGCATCAAGTGCCTATGATAGGCCATTGAGCCACTAACAAATCCCTCATAGACGGGAGTTCCTTTGACTCCAGCAAATGTTTCAAAACTTCGACGGACAGATTTTGGCACCTTTTCTTCAATTGCTTTCATCTTCGTCTCGTTAATTTCGTCAAGGGCTCTGATAACCTCTTGAACAACATCTGCTGATTCAACAATTTCGAATCCTTTCGATTCAAACAAGGCTGGGAGTGAAGCCATTGTTTTGGCATCTCTGAGATCTGTCCAACAAAACATCCCACCTGGCTTGAGAACACGATATGCCTGCTCTACAAATGCGCCCATATCACCGTAGCAGTGTGACGATTCTACATTGTATACAACGTCGAAGGATTCGTTTTCAAAAGGCAAATCTTGTGCATTACCTTCGATGAACTCAAGGTTGGTTTGAGCGGCATACCATCGCTTGCAATGGCCGACTGCTTCTGCTGAGAAATCAACTCCAGTAAGTTTGGCAGGAGTATGGGTCTTGGCTATCCAACTAGCTCCCCCTCCCCGCCCAGATCCTACCTCAAGGACCTGTTTTTCACGCACATCGACGCCTCGAATGTTCATCGAATATAGTTGGATGAACATTCGATTAGGCTCATCATCAGAATCTAACTCAGGTCCGTTATCATCTTCGAATCCATAATTCATGAAACGGAAATCGGATTCGTCGTTTGCTTTGGCTAATTTCTGGTACCACCATTTCCACATTCGGTTCTGTAACCGACCTGGGGCTAAGCGTAGCATGGTCACGAAGAATCGAGCGGGTAGCCCCATTTTCTTGGGTGATGCCACGTGCATGTGCGCACCTATTGCTTCCATTTGACTGAGCAGCCGATTGAATCAGTACGAGGATTTGCGATTGCCCCGCCGAATGCAAGAGCATCCATCGCCTCTGCAAGCTCTG
>CAXGBP010000127.1:0-3312 GCA_964007685.1 uncultured Candidatus Poseidoniales archaeon
ATTCTTTGAAACAGATTTGCTTGAGGTAAGTGCCGATATCTGTCAATAATGATCGAGGGGCGAGCGCATGAATTCTCGCATCAACACGGTAGCATAAGTCCCCGGCGGCAGAGTGAATTTGAGTCTCAAATCAGCTCCCTCAGGATTCCAGCGCTCGCCCTCATATGGGCCAGCATCCCAGCGCTTAGAGGAAGATTCCTCAGCCAAGACCGGGGCCTCTTCGACACTGAAATCGCGGAAAGCAACACTCAATGGACGGCGTGTTCCGCTCGTTGTAAGATTCGGAATCTTTCGAACTCGCCATTCAACATCTTTGAGTTCGGTCGTCACCAATGCCGCCGCCTCTACTAGGCCTGGCTTGCCCTCGGCCATCCTCGCATTCTGTCCGGGCAACGGACCAGTTACAGACAGTCGACCCAAGCGACAATTACGCCGACAGCGCTCAAGATTCGTCTCGGTCACGAGCGCCATTTTGGCTACATCGATTCGCCCACTCGCCTTAACCGGCGCAACAAGGTCGCCAAGCTCAGGCTCAAGCAAATCCAATCCCGCATCTAGTCTGCCAGCTAATGAGTGATTGAAAGCGAGAGATTGTAGTGAATGAACCATCAGTAACTGAAGAGATGACGGTAGAGCCCTGAAAGCCTTGACATGATTCTCTGAGTCTCCTTCGAGAACCTGAAGAATACTCTTCTCGTAACCGAGATGCCTGGGGGCTATCTCCAAACAAGCCGCTGCATCCTTGGTATCCATCCACATCTTGCGGAAGGTGGCTACATCCTCAGTCATCTTCGAACCCGGCATGCCAACATAGAGGTCGACCGCTCTCTCGAAATCATCCTCGACAACAGCACGCCCAACCTCAGGAGTCACTGGCCTCGTAGCACCAAAGCGCTGAGGTCCAATCCAATTCGGAAAGGCATCGTCGCCAAGACGCTCGGCCATACCATCACGAATTTCGAGAACTCGCCGCATAGCTTCCTTCGCATCGAGCGGCGAGCCATCCGCTTCACAGCAACCGCGTACGGTGATGCTGAAGCGGTTGCCGTCGTGATCACTCATACCGACTTTCTGATGGGTGCGGCCGAGGATTTCGAGTTCAGTATCAGGAATATCAACAGCCTCAACCTTCTTGCGCGGCGCGTCAATTACCAGCAATTGAGTAGTAACTGCTCGCTTATCTTTCAGACCCGAACAAAAAATTCGATTGCGATTGATTCCACAGGCTCCAGCTAACCTTCGCAAGAACCTGTTTGTTTCCCAGTTTCGAAGAGTCGCGCGAACCACGGTAAAGCGACCCTTCTTGTCGAGTGCAGGGGTCCTCGAGACCTCCTCCACTCGGAAGTCTTCGATTCGAACCTTGAGTAGACCGCCGATTCCAAGGCTATCATGGGCCCAACCGTGTAGTCCGAGATGTTTCTCAATCTCTTGAGAATCGCGTGGTTCGAACATGGCTTGAGCCAATCGCCCACCGCCCTCAGTTGGAGAGGCCGGCGAAATCCTTCGCAATGGAGGCGCAGAGATCCTTGACAATCTTGTCCGCCTTAGCTCCCTTCTTGACACGAACGTAAAGTTCGGGCTCATCGAGATCGGGGTGACCGGTGAAGAAATTCGCATACTCAACCTTGTCATTTTCATTCAGACGGGACCTGAACAACTGCAAAGTTGCCTGATCCTCACCAATTAGTCGCAATCGGAGCTCGGAGCCCTCGTTTTTGAGTACCTTTACTGACATGACGAGCGCGCGACCGGCCCCTCCCTTTTGAGGGCTTTCATCAGTTTGCTGGACCCTAAGGGTCCAATGCACTGTTTGAATTATGTAGCGGTTGGTGATGGGAGCGCCGATGCTCGACGTGCCTCGGCTAGAGAATCGCATCGCATCTCTGTTTGAAAAAGCGGCGCCAGGAATCGTCGTTGTGAGTATACTTCTCACTATTGTCACCGGCCTCGCACTAAGTCCATTACCTGAGTTTCAGACCGATCTTTCGGCATTTTCCCCTGATTCCGAGGCCGACGGTGCAATCGACCGTGTGGAGGAGGTGATGCCCCCTTCGCCGCACCGAATCTATGTCCACATAGAGCCGACTCAAGAGGGAGCGAATGTACTCGAACTCGGTGCTATTCAACAAATGCAAGCCGACCTCGAAGCCGTCAACACATTATCAGCAGCAAACGGCGACTTTGTTACAGCTCACATCAACGTTGCTCAGATTCTGCAAGTTGCACTCAATGAACGTGATGAACAGGCTCGCAGCCTCTCGGAATTCAATAATTGGGAAGAGCTTCTTGAGGCAGTCGTCACCGATGAAGAATGTACGGACGCTCTCGGCGACGACCGCGCGATTGCAACCGCTTCCTTCGCTCGCTCAGTGATGCTGCACGAGAATTTTGACCACGAGCCGGTTTGCGCCTGGCTTGAAAATGGCCACCAAGGAGATCCAACTCCAACCGCATCGAGTACGATGTGGGTAATCGAAATCTCAGGCGACCTCTCCGCGGACGAAAGATTGCAGAAGGCAGTCATGCTTCGTGGCCTGATAGAAAAACAGGAGGCGGCGCCCGGATCCGCCCTCGATTACGGAGTCGTCTCGGACGATTTGGTGAGCAATGACATCAATGAGTCAACCCTCGATAATCTCGTCTGGCTGCTCATTCTCTCTATCTGTATCGTAGTTCTGGTCCTCGCCGTCGCCTTCCGCTCGGCAATGATGGTCGCGGCCCCACTCCTCGGTCTATCGGCCGCGCTGGTCTGGACTTACGGCACGATGGCTCTGGCCGGCTCTGAGTTCTCAATCCTCGAAGTCGCCGTCGCACCGGTAGTTTTGGGACTTGGAATAGATTACTCAATACATTTGCAGAGGGCTTACGAGAAAACGAGGGAAAAGGCATCGAGTCCTGCTTTGGCTTGGGTCCGATCTTTCTCGATTTTACGGCTCGCGCTGACACTTTCGGTTATCACAACCGCCTTTGCTTTCTTGGCAAACTTCCTTTCACCTCTGCCTCCACTCAAGTCCTTCGGAGTCACTCTGGCTCTAGGTGTGGTTTCAGCCTTCATCGCCAGCACAGTGACTGTTGGTGCGTTGCACGTGGTGGTGGACAAGACAACCGGAGTCGATGGCCGGCGTTCGCTGCAATTGGATGGCTTCGCGAACTTCGCCACAGAATTCCAACGGAGGCACACCGCATTGATCCTACTGGCCGTGGTGGGATTGACTCTGTCTTCTGTGGTTATTTCAGTGGGACAATTGGACACGAAGTTTGAGCTGACCGATTTCCTTGGTGAGGAGATGGAGGTCATTGATGTTCGAAATT
>CAXGBP010000128.1:0-3299 GCA_964007685.1 uncultured Candidatus Poseidoniales archaeon
GTATATCCATAACCGCCTAGAACCTGTACTGCGCGTTCCGCAACCCACATTGCTGTATCACCAGCGAATAACTTAGCCATACTGGCTTCTTTCGTGTGCCGAGGCGCTCCTTCTTCGTAGTGTCGCTGCTTGGCCCAGGCGGCCTTGTAAACCAAGAGTCTAGCTGCCTCGGTCTGCGTTGCCATATCGGCCAGATAATTACCAATAGTCTGGTGATGAGCAATCGGCTTCCCGAAAGCGACACGCTCGTGCGCGTAATTCAGCGCTGATTCGTAAGCGCCCTGTGCGATGCCAAGAGCCTGAGCTGCAATCCCGATTCGCGAGTTGTCCAGCGCGTTCATTGCGATAGGGAATCCCTTTCCGGACTCCTTCAACACATTCTCAGCCGGCACTTTGCAATCATCAAGAAGCAGCACACAGGTATCCGATGAGCGAATTCCGAGTTTGTCTTCCTTCTTTCCAACAGTGAATCCTTCCATGCTCGAATCAACGATGAAAGCGGTAGTCCCACCATGCTTCTTGACGCCATAATCCGGGTGATCAACATCCTTCGCAAACAGCACGTAGATATCCGCAGTCGTGCCGTTAGTCACCCACATCTTTTCTCCGTTGAGAATCCAGTGCGAACCATCTTCGCTCAACTTAGCGCGGCAGCCAAGAGCTGCCGCGTCGGTGCCGGCGCCGGCCTCAGACAATGAGTAGGCACCGATCTCACCCGCTGCCAAGCGGGTCAAGTAGCGCTGCTTCTGGTCATTATTCCCGTGCAGCGCGATAGTCTTGGAGCAGAGTCCGACGTGTACGCAGAACATGACGGAGAACGAGGGGTCAACGCGTGCCAATTCTTCGACGATTATCGCTTCAGAGATGTCATCTACCGGATTTCCACCGAATTCTTCAGGAATCGTAACGCCTTGCAGTCCATACTCACAAAACGCCGCCCACTCTTCTATTGGAGGCTTCTGAGCACGGTCACGTTCGAGGCACGTCGGAGCCAAAACTTCCTCGGCGAAGTCCCTCACCATCTCACGGATCATCCCTTGTTCCTCGGTTTCCTCGAAGTCCATCTCGATTCCTCGTTCCACCGAGTGCGGCCCCGTTGTTAATACATCGCAGCCAGACTCTAATTTCTCTACTTCTGAACGAATAATTCAAATCTGAAGTCAAAAGCGGGGCCATCGGAGATAACCATGTCAGAGTCCGACTACTTCGAGTTTGGAGTCGCCCACGACCGCCGCTACACGCTGGAACACCTTTGGCTTCAGCTTCTGGATGAGAAGGAAGGAACGGTGAAGGTAGGAATGTCTGAATTTATCCGTGCCGACGCCGGCGACATCGTTCGCGTCATTTTGCCTCACCCTCAGGATGCCAGCGAATTCCTCCTTGACGACGATGGCGCACCCACCGATGGGGACGATGGCGAGACCCCTCCAGCACCCCCTTCCGGCGGTGACGAAATCGGATCCGGCGATTTACTGGTCACCATCCGCACCGTCTCCGATAGGATTCTGATCAATACACCGTTCCCTTGCAAGGTGCTGGAACTCAATGGAGAGGTCGAGGATAATGCCGACCTCGCTAATGATGACGCATACGCTGATGGATGGTTCCTCATCGTTCAGCCTCACGAATTTGATGAGGATCAATTCCTCGATGCCGGCGAGTACATCGAGTACCTGAACGAGTTATGATTGTCGAATCAGGGCCAGGCGAGAGCCGGCCATGATTCGGGCTCACCTTCCTGCCAATCAATCGATTCAAGCAGGGATAGCACATCTTCAGAAGTCGCCAAGTCATCCTCGATTTGACGTCGGTGAAGCCAACCCTTGAGACGACCAAGTCTGGGCCCCGCTTCTAGTTCGGTTGCCTGCATCAGGGCTTCGCCGCCGACGAGTGGACGATTCCCCGCACGCGGCGGTGGAATAGAGGCCGCGGCCTCGGCATAAACCTCTCCTGCGGGTCCGAAATAGGCTGCTGCCTCGGCCTTCATCTGATCTGAGAGCGCTGCATTGTAGCGGCGCAGCACGGTGTTTTCAGCAACGAGGTCGTCGTTCTGCAGGTCATGTAAGAATGCGATTGTCCGAGCCTCGTCATTCGATAGGCGCAAGAGGCTCTTCAGGTGAGCAGCGAGGTCCGCGCCCGAGCGTGTATCCTCTCCGCATAGAATCGCCAAGTCGACGGCTGGAACTCCCGAGAATGGTCCATCCAGCCGAAGCGAAGTCTCGCCCAAAACAGTCGAGAGCAACTCGGCATCGGCCATACGAGCCAGAACCTCGGCGCGCATCCGTCCTTGCATGACGCGAGCCAACTCAGCCCATTTCCGCTCAGATGAGACATTCTCAAGCATCGATAGGCTCTCTCGAATCGCAACCTCAAGGTCGCCATCCAGTATCCTCGCTCCTGCCTCGCCAGCATCGAGGAAGCGGAAGGCTCGCATGATACGTAGTCCATCCTCGCCAATCCGCTCATTAGCATCGCCAACAGCTCTGACAATCGCAGAATCGAGGTCATCCCGCCCACCGAACGGGTCGATTACCTCGCCAGTCCGCGGATTCATCGCCATCGCATTGATTGTGAAATCTCGGCGAGCCAGATCTTCAACAATATCGTCGCCGAACTCGACTTCGTCGGGCCGGCGACCATCACCATAGGTGCCATCGCTACGCAGGGTCGTTACCTCCCATGAGGGCTCAACCTGCGCATCATCAGCCTGCCAAACCCCATCATCAGGAAGCACTAGGACGGTGCCGAAAGCAGCACCAACAGGCACCGTTCGAGCAAATAACTCAGCAATTTGTGCTGGCCGAAGCGTAGTAGCAATATCCATCTCACCTGGATTGAGGCCAGACAGCGAATCTCTAACCCAGCCGCCGACCACCCATGCATCTCCCTCCGAACACAAGCGATCGAGCACCCACCGGTCGGCGGCACCCAGTCGGCTCAGCAGGTCGGCCATGAGCCGTCTTCACGCCATCTGGCCATCAATCCGTCGGGACACAACGCAGGTTTGACGACCAACTAAGACGCTTTGAACAAGCATCAGACATATTCGTGAGGTCCGTTTGCGATGGGCATGGAGGTAGAGTTGGTGCCGTTGGAAGTGCTTCGCCCGCACGAGCAAGTCATCGAACGCAAGGTCGACCAATTAGAGCGTATGACACATCGCTGGAATGCTTACACCAAGCCCCTCCTCCTCGACAGGACAACTGGAACTATCCTCGACGGACACCATCGCTACCATGTCGCGCAGCGCATCGCTTTGCAATGCGTTCCGTGTGTTTTGATTAACTATCTTGAGGATG
>CAXGBP010000129.1:0-3291 GCA_964007685.1 uncultured Candidatus Poseidoniales archaeon
AGACAGACTAATTCTGGATGCTCAGATGCTGCAGCGAGGGCTCTGTCACCGATGAGTAAAGCCCCATCACAACGATCTAGCATTGAGATAAGATCAGGACCAGTTTCTATGCATTTAGGATCCAATCCACGATAATTCAACAACCATCTCAACAAAACCTTAGACGTCGATGAATCTGAAGGAAGTGCGATGTCCCTCATCTTATCAAATTCTCTTGTACCGAAGAGAATAACAGATCCGACTGCACCCATTCCAACTATACCCAATTCGGGTAGCAACATAAGTTGCTCATGGTGAAGGGCATAGTCAGCTGTGGGAATAGGTGCAGTGATGCAGTCTCTTCGAAGAACGTGTCCAGTCAGCCACGCAGGTGGCGCAGGAAGCACAGTCCAATCATCACTCAAACCATGAAACAATGGATCACAATTAGTGAATGCTACACGACCAATGACGCTCGTCCAGGACAAATCGACACCTCAGACTTCGATAATTGGCAATACTGTTCGCTCAGTCTCTAAAGAGGCAATGCGTTCGAACTCAGAGTAAGTGGAGTTGCGTTTCACCGGCGTATAACCTGCGTCTTCAATCAGACGGCATATGTCATCTCGACGAGAATCCAAACGTGTTTGGCTTCCAGCCGAATGCATAATTTCCTCATGACCGACAGTTCCATCGATATCATCAGCACCTGCACTGAGAGCTATCTGAGCAACAGAATCGCCGATATTCATCCGATATGCTTTGATGTGAGGGATATTATCCAACATTAATCGAGAAATGCTGATTACGCGTAATATTTCATTGGAACTAGCCAATTGAGCCTCAGGGAGCCTTGTCTTATCACGTAGGAATGGATATGGGACGAAGCATTGGAATCCACCCGTTTCGTCTTGTAATTCTCTTAGAAGAGAAAGATGTTTTATCCGATCGGACGAAGATTCGACTGTTCCGAAAAGCATAGTACAATTAGTTGGAATGTGCAATTTGTGCGCAGTTCGGTGAATATCGAGATATTCTTGACTTGATTCCTTACCACGACATATTCGGTCGCGAACTGAATCGACAAGAATCTCCGCGCCACCCCCTGGTATCGAATCTAATCCGGATTCTTTCAGAGTCGCGATGACTTCACCAACCGACAAATTGGAACGTTCTGCGATGTGTTTGATTTCGATCGCCGTTAACGATTTAATGTGGATGTGGGGGAATCTCCGTTTACATTGTCTATACAGTTCTGCATAATGTTCTACAGTCCAAGTTGGGTGTAAACCACCTACTGAATGTACCTCGTCGATATGTTCTGCGAATGGTTCGATTCGGTGCAAATATTCCTCAACGGAGAGCTCATACGCATCTTTGTGACGAGGTCCCTTACGAAAAGCACAGAATCGACAAGCTAAGACACAAATATTTGTCGTATTGACATGCAAATTTTCGTTGAAGAATACCTCATCCGAATGTTTTGATTGCTTGACCATCGAAGCTAGAGCGGTCAAACCAGATAGGGGTGCCTCGTCCATTAACAATAGACCAGTTGATTCGGAAATTCTACCCTTCGAAGACAAATCAGAATATGCAGTAGACAGAAGTTTGTTTGATCGAATCGATTGAGGAATTGGCATCTTAGCTAATCGCACAGTCCAATAGAAATTGGAATCCGGACCAACGATTGACTGCATTACGCTCCCTCTTACTCACACCGAGATGATTTCAGATAGTGAATCTATCTCAGCAATGTAGTAGGAAGAGAAACTCGGAAATCATCAAGAGCCAATCACAGAACCACGTATCGTGTCAGCGGAGCCGATTCCTCTCAACGAATTGAATGAACGCGCCAAGAGGTGTCGGCGCTCAATCGTAGACATGGTTCACAAAGCCGGAGCAGGGCATCCTGGTGGTTCTCTTTCAGCAATAGACCTCTTAGTTGGATTGTATTCCACCCAAATGTCAGTTTCGCCTGATGACGCAAACAATGCAGACCGAGATCGCTTCGTTATGAGCAAAGGGCATGCGTCACCTGCGGTTTACTCAATCCTTCACGAAATGGGTTTTCTTTCACAGTCCGACTTAGATGGATTCCGTACGATGGGTTCAGTCTGTCAAGGCCACGTCGACATGAAGTGGACGAATGGGGTTGATTTCTCAGCAGGCAGCTTGGGTATGGGTCTGTCATTCGGTTTAGGCTGTGCTTTCGCTGCCAGACTAAACGAACAAGAATTCCATACTTGGGTTATGATTGGTGATGGTGAAACTCAGGAAGGGCAAATTTGGGAAGCCTTCATGGCAGCCAGTTACCATGATATTCAGAACCTACACGTAATCGTCGATCGTAATCGTATCCAAAACGATGACTTTGTTGATGTACAAATGGAGATTGGCGATATAGCGAGTAAAATAAACTCATTCGGATGGTCGGTAAAAGAAATCGATGGACATGATATGGAACAAGTTGTTGATGCTCTTAGTTGGGCTGCAAATACCCCCGGACCTAATGCAATCGTCGCTCATACTGTGAAAGGCAAAGGAGTCTCTTTCATGGAAGATAACCCCGCCTTCCACGGAAAAGCTCCCACTGATGAAGAATTGTCACAAGCACTGGAGGAATTAGCATGAGTGCCCCTTCCACCGGCGGCGCGAGCAGGGATGGTTACGGTACCGCCCTCCTCGAAATAGCACATGACCCACGCGTAGTAGTCCTTGAGGCAGATCTTGGTAAATCCACAAAGTCCTGTTTCTTCCGAGATGAATACCCAGAGAGAACGATATCGCTAGGTATCGCAGAACAGAACATGATGCTAGTTGCTGCTGGACTAGCATCCTGTGGCAAAGTACCGTTCGCAAGTACATTTGCAATCTTCTCTGAGCGTGCATTCGAGCAAGTACGTAATGGAATAGCGAGACCAGGGCTCACAGTCCACATATGCGGAAGTCATGGTGGCATTCACACCGGTACCGACGGGTCAAGCGCCCAATCAATCGAAGATCTTGCTTTGTACCGAACAATCCCTGGAATGACAGTCATGCACCCGTGTGACGACCTCTCGGCTCGCCACCTAACAGCAGCATTACTCAACCACGACTCGCCATCATACACCCGCACAGCTCGCAACAAAACCCCAAGGATGTATGGCGAGGACACTGTAAATTCCCTCGAAATCGGAAAAGGGTCTGTCCTACGATCAGGCAGCAATGTAGCGATCATCGCTAACGGTGTAATGGTTCACAAAGCGATGAAAGCAGCAGAAGAGCTCTCAACTCGTGGAATCGATGCAACAGTTGTAGACATGCACA
>CAXGBP010000130.1:0-3288 GCA_964007685.1 uncultured Candidatus Poseidoniales archaeon
GTCTCCAAGGGCCCGTGGGTCCCTGATCAGTCTGCTCATCGAAAACCAGAGCGTAATTTGCTAACAGGTGGCCGAATGGTAGGCCACTGCGGATTATGACATCACTGTGACGCGGCGCATAATGGCCACCACCGAACCCAATCATCACCTCTCCCTCTCCTTGCCACTCACCCTCAGGGGTTGTGGATTCTAATCCGAGGACGCGGGATATCACTCGCGCCCAGAGAGCCGAGGCGTCGGTTCGGCCCCATTCAGATTCCTTCGAACCTATTTCGAGGTAGAGTGTCGGAGTCGTTAGCACCGGACCGTGGTGGGTGGTCTCAAGGCTGACATCAAATTCCTCCGCGAGGGGAGATGCTTCAGTTTCTTCGCGGAGGGCTCTGTAGATTGCTGCGAAGCGAGGAGAAGGAGGTACTGCTGTTCCCTTCACCCCTCCGGCAAACCCTACTTCGCCATGAGGGATTTCACCGGGGACCCCGATGGCATGGACAGTCAGCGAAGGTATGCCACTCTTGGCTGCATGTCGAGAAAGTACGAGCACTTCGTCGACTGTTTGACCGGTCGCCTCGGCATGTATCGCGTCTATATGGTCGGCGTGGATATGCAATTGGTCGATGATTAGAAGGTGAACTTCGCGGTTCGAATGGCGCCGGAGGACACCGTGTTCGAGCACCTCCTGTGGCGACCAGCCGTTTAATTCTAAGACGGCTTCGTGGAGGTTAACCGAGGCGCTGTCGGCCGACGAGGCGAGCAGCAGGGTGAGCATGTTCGACGCTGCGAGCCTCGCGCCTTCAATTCATCCGAAGTCGAATCCAAAGGCTCGACCTTCGACACCACAGGTTCAAACACCGGAGCGAGCAGGTGGAGATGTGCAGAGAATCATTCCGTTCACACCTGCTCGAGTCGACGACTCCGATGACAATCACATCGTCGTCGGAACCCTCGGCGAATTGGCCAAAATCAGTGCCGAGGGGAAACTAGCAAGCAAGGTCTCGACACCGTTCCCATCAGGTATCTCCTGCTCAACCGCATTCGAGGGGGCTTGGTTGGGAATATGGGTCGAGCCAGAGATGAGGCTGGCGAGGATGGCCAGCCTCGATATCGAAGCAGATTGGCAAGACGGCGCGACCCGAAGTGCCTTGCGTACCTCGGATGATTCGACGCTAGTCCACCCAGCTGAAGCCATCTGGTCGCGAGCCCTCGATGCAGAACCCACTGCAGTCTGCCAAGTCGAAGGCGGGTTCTGCTTCGCTCTGCGCAGTCGCGGAATCTACCGTATGGATCTCGAAGCGAAGGAAATCTGGCGTGCCAGCATGCCGAGTGTAATCGATGGAAAACGACGAGGACAAGAAACTGCAATCTCGATGTCCGTTTCGGAAGATATCCTCCAAATCTGGTTCGATAATGGACTCGTAGTCGATCTGTCGATGGAAGATGGTAGCGAACTCGACAGACGAAATCTTCGAGTGGGCGAGCGAATCGAAGCAGTATTCCACTCAAAGAATGAACATCTGCTCGCCCTATCAACAGGCGGAATTGCCAGAACTGATTCAGAACAGGTTCTCGAATCCCATCCGACATCCGGACCTGTGATGGCGGCTCGGCATCAGGACGGAGCCTGGGAATTTACCGGATGGAGAATCGATGGACGCCTCTTTGAGGGAATACTCGAAATTTCGAAGCGAACAGAAATCGGAGTGGGATTCGTAGGCCAGCGAGTGCTGACCAATGACGGCACGCTGGCCGATTTCCCATTCACTCGTTCTTGACGGTGTGGCCGCACTTGCCGCAGGTTTTGCGGTCAGTGTGGATGCCAAGGAATACACCGGGGCCACAGGTTGGGCAGGTCTCACCGCGGACGAGTTCTTCGCCCTCGATTGTGTACTTCGACCACTTCGCATTAGCGTTAGGATTGTCTGACATCACTCATCGCCTCCTTTTGGCTTCGGGTTGAGCTTCGCGTGCCTCTTGTGCACATACTCCGGCTCTAGAGTAGCGGCTTCTGAATCGCCGTAAATCAGAGCGATTCCGGTCGTCTGCGGTCGGCCGAAGCGGGTGCTGACATCCTTGACGAAAGTCAATTCCTTCTTCGATCCAGGCTCGGCCTTAGCTGCAGCAGCAACCATCTCTGCGAGTGTCGGTGTGGATCCGGTCGAATGCTCCCAGCGGAAGCGGAGTTCGACACGGTTCAGCAATGGATTTTCTTTTCTCTCGATTATCTCCATACAGATTCCTCCTTCAGCGGATATTCACTTTCAGCGCGTACGACCCAGGGTCGTCGATGTTCAGTCGCTGTGCGACCTCGGATCGTTTTGGGTGCAAGATTACCACATATCCAGACCAGTCTGTTGTCACTGGGGCGGATGGGCAATGCATGCACTGAACAGGGTCATTCTTTTTCTCTGGATCGGGTAGAATGCGATTGCACTCACCGCAGGCGAAGGGCTTCTTTGCCATCTTCAGTCACCTCGAGTCAACCAATCGTGAGCGCCCAATCCTGACATCTTGCAGTTTAGGCCAATCTTGCTTGAACGAGGGTCGTTTTGGTTAATCGCCTTTGAGACGATGCGAGAGCGGACGAAGGAACCTTCTTCGATGTGCTTTCCAGATTGGGATCCTTCAATGCGACGAATTCCCATATTGACTTGAATAGGTTCGTCGAGAATCTGCGACTTGTGAAGCAGAGCCTCGATTGGACCGATACGTACGAAGGCACCATACTCGGAGATTTCTGACACAGCGCCGTCGACAACTTCGTTGGCATCCATGGTGAAGTGGAGCGCCTTGAAGCGGACTCGCTGATAGATTGCTCCATCTCCGTGAATTATCTTGCCGCGGCCAACGGTCTCGTGATTGAAAGTCAGCAAAGTGTAATTCTCATCTTCATCAAATCGACCCTCGAAAGCGGCGTGAGCCAACTCATCGATGTGGTCCTCGAGCTTTCGGTCCTTGCGGATATATTCCGCAGGGATACGGATGGTGTCCTCCATGGTCACAAGACTGTACATTTCCTTCTCCTCCAATCGCCGGACCGCTCCGAGTTCAGTCGGAGGAAAGGCAGGTTAACCCTCCCGTCCCTCATCGGCTGTGCCTCAAGAGGAGAGGTCCGTGCGAACCGCCGACCTGCGCCCCTCGTATAAGCGCAACGGATGAGGCTACGCCTCTGTAATTGGGTCGGCGATAGCGAAAGTCTGCTCAGACCGTAGGTCTGATTGATAGTATGGCCCGAACGTTCAAGTGGCTCGGAAAGAGCAACTTTGCTACTGATGAGCATGCGGTCTGCTGATT
>CAXGBP010000131.1:0-3244 GCA_964007685.1 uncultured Candidatus Poseidoniales archaeon
ACATGCCCAGCCACGACGATGTGATGGGTTTCTCCCGCCGCCTAGCGCCACTTGTGGGTCGTGAGATTCTCTCTGACCGCAGTGAGAGTCGTGTAGCTTTGATTGGCAAAGAGATAGTTCCGATTACCCTACCCGAGAAGGTGCGCGAGCTACCCAAGGACCTTGGAATAGCCAAGCCACAGAAGTATGTGTTACCTCAGACCTAAACCATCGGCCTACTCGAACCACAGTCTGGACAACGCTGCTCCTCACTGTCCTCATAGTCGTGAAAGCAGGCTGGGCAACTGGGTGCCAGCGTTTTTCCACCGACGAGGAGAGACTCGTTTTCTTCCGTGGATACTAGAACCAGTCGCCCATCACCGGCTTCCTCGACTTCATAGCGTCCAGCGCCGCCCATCTCAAGTAATAGATCGGGAGAGAGTACCATGGTGCCGATATCATCAACAATCAACTCGCGAGATTCTGCCAAATCAGTAACCTCGAAGTCGGCTCCGTGTTGAGCAATAAATCGACCATCTCGAAGTTCGAGGCTGCGGTCACAGAACGCGGCCACTTCTGCACTATGCGTAACCATTAGGAAGGCCACCCCTTTTGTTTCGTGTAGTTCCTTGAACAGGGCCAATACCTCTCGACTGGTGATTGGATCCAATGCACCAGTGGGCTCATCGGCCAGAATCAACCGCGGATTGGTTATCAAAGCTCGAGCAATTGCCACGCGCTGTTGTTCACCACCCGAGAGCATTGAGGGCAGGCCTTCTGAACGATGGCCCATGCCCAACTCATCCAACAATTCTTGAGCGCGGCGCTTTGCCTCTCTGGGTGATACCTTCTGATGTCGCAATGGCTGCGCGACGTTGTCCAAGGCGGAGAGATTAGGTAACAAATTGCCCTCTTGGAAAATGAACGAAACGGTTCGCTGCCGCAGCTCAACCAATTCCTTTCCAGTCAACCGTGTCATGTTGCTACCATCGAGTGAGACAATTCCTGAGCTGGGCTTCATCAGCCCACCTAGGCACTTCAGGAGGGTGGATTTTCCTGATCCCGATGGACCCACAACAGCAACAGCTTCACCGGGTTTGACCTTGACGTGCAGGCCTCGAAGTGCGATGACATTGCCATCTTCTGCCTTGGAATCATAAATGTGGTACAGCGCATTGGCCTCCAAAATAGGTTCTGTACTCTCCGACATCTTCACTCCCCCTTGAGGACGCTCGCCAAATCAGAGCGCAGTGCCTTGCGTGTTGTAAACAAAAGAGCCACGACCACCGAGACTAAGACAGCGGTCGAAACTAAGCCCAGTTCCATCCAAGGCCAAACCAATTCTCGGCTGATAAAATCAGTCTCAGTCGCACCGAGGAAGAACTGGAAGAAGAAACCAAACACGGCGAACAGGCCGTTGAACGCGAGTGCCAGTCCCATCCCCAGGAGTATACCCAGAATCGTCGAGACGATGACGATGGAGAGGATCTCGAAAAGGACCAAACGGATAATTTGGTTGGGGCTCGCACCAATCGCCTGCAACACAGCCAACTCCTTCTGACGCTGGGTGAGCACCAGCGTGAGGAATACGAAGGCCGAGGCCACGGCAGCCACGCTGGCGACGATGAACTGCAGGGAGAGCAAACCGGGCGTTCCGAAGATGAGTCCACCATTTCGCTCGACATCGTCATGGGAGGTTTCCCAGTCTTGTGCGGATTCGAACCTTGCGTCGGCTTCCAAAACGACTCGCAAGGCCTTCAGTTCCTTGCCGCCGATATCGTCAACCTTGACAATCCAATTTGTTGCTTTGAGGTTGTCGACACCATCATCCCCCAACAAGGCGCGATAGCCTGACTCGCCGATTATGATGCTCTCGGGCATTTCTGCGGTCGGTGCGCCGGGGATGAAACGATGCGTCCCAATGTAGCGTAGTGTCGTACTGTGTGGGATGGTCTCGATGGTGAAGGAGCTGAAATTGAAAGTAACCTCATTCCAAGTAAAATTGACGTTTTCAGTGCGATCGTCGTCTTCTCCAAGTAGGATATCACCTGAGTCTGAGTTGCCTGCACGGCCCGAACCCCAGAGATCCAGGTCGTATGCTGCCCCTTCGCCCGCGGTGAAGCCACCATTCTGATATGCAGCCAAGGCAGCCGCCACATCATCGCCTGGGATGGCCTGATGGAACCAACGTAACACGTCAGTACTATCATTCAACAGAACAAATGCACTGATGCTTTCGCCACCCTCCGGGACCAAAGCAATCTGGGGAACGTGGACCGCAGTCACGGTCACATCGCTTCCGCTTATTTCGGCGATTATAGATTCCACTTCAAGAGCGGTTTTTTCATCCATCATGACGACCTGCAGGTCGCTACCCACAGCAACATCTGCGGTGCGCTCATCGACTAATGTGCCAGTATATCCCTGAACTGCTGCCAAGGTGACGATTGACAAAGTCAGTATCATGATGACTGCCAAACGGTTCACGGATTCTGCAGAACCACTGCCCTTCAGACCACGCTTGACATCTGATAGTAGAGGTGAGCGTCGGAAGAAGAATTGGATGGTTCTAGGGCCTGCAGCGCCCAATCTGCCAAGCAGTAGTGCCCCACCAACCCACAACATGAATGGGCCAAAGATGCTGATGAGTCCTTCAAGGATGAAGTTCGGGAAGAGTCCGTCTTCGCTGCCATTCAATTTTAGCCAAGTGTGAATTGCGGCTGTTGAACCGATTAGGAATAGTAACCAATGAAGCCAAATTTTCGGCTTGTTGGCCTTCTGAACCTTGCTCACACCTTCATCGATCTCAAGCTCCATGAACTCCTTTGTTCGACTGTTTCCGAAGATCAATGCCAGACCCAATGTGGTTAGCATGGTGAACATAGTTGCACCAACGCTGAGCCTTGGGTTGACGGTGAAACCGAGCGGTTCAAACTGCATGAACCCAACACTAGCCAATACGGCTGGCACCGCAGCCATCGCCAACAAATAACCGAGGAACCAAGCAACTGTCGAGATGACGGCCAATTCAAGCAAGACCATTCCACGTAGCCCTGCAGAAGTGGCTCCAATGACCCGATGAATCGAAATTTCACGACGACGTTGTTCCAATGATAGGACTAATCCATAGACTAAAACCGATAAGGAAAGCGCCACAATTGGAATCATGATGATGTAATCAAAGGTCTGAATCAATCCTAGGAAGAGATTGAGGAAAAGAATGGTCCCACTGATGATGTCGACGTAGTATACTTCCACATCTCCG
>CAXGBP010000132.1:0-3231 GCA_964007685.1 uncultured Candidatus Poseidoniales archaeon
AGAGGACCTCGAGCGCCTTTGCGTCTTGACCGGCGCTCGCATGGTACGAAACGCCAACAGAATCTCAGCCGATGATGTTGGCGCTTACACGTCCCGCTCCGAAGAGAAGGTCGAGGATGCTTGGCACCTCAGAATCGACGGCACAGGAGCGGCGATGACTGCACTTCTTCGCGGAACTACACCGGCAATGCGCGAAGAGGTTAGTCGGGCCTTCGACGACGCCCTCGGCGTCGCCTTCAGACTCGTCAGAGAACCACGAATCCTACCTGGTGGGGGAGGCACCCAGACGCACTTAGCCCGCCACCTGCGAGCCTACGCAACAACTCAGAAGGGACGTGAACAACTCGCAATCGAGGGCTTCGCAGATGCACTCGAAGTCATCCCACGAGCAATCGCTGAGAATGCAGGGCTCGACCCAATCGACGAGATTCTCGCCCTGTCAGCAGCCCAAGCCAAGAAGGGCGCATGGATTGGTCTGGACGTGATGAGTGGAAAGAAGACCGATATGGCAAAAGCGGGCATTAATGACCCACTATTTGTCGCTCGCCAAGCCTTGACAGGTGCAACCGAAGCTGCCATCAGCGTCCTAAGAATCGACGATGTCCTCTGGGCTCAAGCAGGTCCTGAGACACCCGATTGGTCGAATCAAATCGACGATGACTGAAGGCCAGCGATCATAGTATCACACATCGCATCCAAGTCATACTCAGCAGCCCAGCCCCAATCGGCCTGAGCGGCCTGATCATCAACAGAATCTGGCCAAGAATCAGCATATTTCTGCCGGACATCCGGTAAAAAATCGCAAGTGAAGCCCGGTACGCGTGCCCCAACAGCCTCAGCCAATTCAGTCGCTGTGAAAGAGCATCCAGAGATGTTGTATCCGCCACGCGCTGCCCCGATTGCCTCAACAGGTGCATCCATCAAGGCAATCGTCGCACGAATCGCATCACCCATGTACATCATCGGTAACCTCGTATCTCCACGAACGAAGCAATCATAGTGGCCATTTTTGAGAGCGTTGTGGAAAATATCGACTGCGTAATCGGTCGTGCCGCCCCCAGCCGGTGCCTTGTAGGAGACCAGCCCAGGATAGCGGATTCCGCGAACATCAACGCCGTATTGCTTCCAGTAATTCATCGCTAGACGCTCCCCCGTAACCTTGGTTTTGCCGTATGTAGTGGTAGGATTCAGCGCACACTCTTGAGGCGCATGCTTCGGCGCATCTGGTCCGAAAACCGCGATTGAAGAAGGCGCGTAAACACGCAGCGAATGCTTGCGAGCGGCCTCGAGCACAGTGACGGTCCCCCCGACATTGATTCGCTCGCACAACTCCGGCTTCTTCTCACCCGTTGCACTGAGAATCGCAGCGAGATGGTAGACAGTACCGATGCCTTCCTCGACCACGACTCGATCGAAGGCGTCGGCATCGATTACACTCAGATTCCTGTAAGGCCCGCCCACTACACAAGGGTGGTCGGGCAAATTGCGCACATCACTCGCAACAACAGCATCCACTCCGTAACGTTCGCGCAAAGCCTCAGTGAGTTCAGTACCAATCTGCCCAAGCGCGCCAGTAACCAAAATTCGCGAACCTGGCGTATCGGCCATGACGTTTCGGAAGTCAGACGATACTTAGACTTGCGAGGCCACTTCACAGATCTCATCGCCACCGCTTGGAAGAGCCAACCTTCATAGGCGAGACATATCGGCTTCAAACCCCGTTGATTGCATGAAGTATGTCGTGGTCACGGGTGGCGTCCTCTCCGGACTGGGTAAAGGAATCACTGCTTCGAGCATCGGTGTGCTCCTCAAATCCGTAGGACTGCGCCTCACCTCAGTCAAGATTGACCCTTACCTCAACAGTGACGCTGGCACAATGTCTCCCTTCGAGCACGGCGAAGTTTTCGTGCTGGATGACGGCGGAGAAGTCGATCTTGACCTCGGCAATTACGAGAGATTCCTAGATATCGCGCTCACACGCGAAAATAACATCACTACGGGCAAAGTATACGCCAATGTAATCGAAAAGGAACGCCGTGGTGATTACCTCGGCAAGACCGTGCAGGTCGTGCCGCACATAACCAATGAAATCCAAGACTGGATAGAGCGTGTTGCCCATGTGTCGGCGGACGAATCGGGAGAAGTTCCGGATGCGTGTGTCATCGAGTTGGGAGGAACCGTTGGTGATATCGAAAGCGCACCATTCATCGAGGCACTACGCCAATTCCAATTCAGGGTCGGCCAAGAAAACGTCTGCTTCGTCCATGTCAGCCTAGTCCCCGTGATGGGGCCCGTCGGTGAACAGAAAACCAAACCGACTCAGCACACGGTGAAGGAACTTCGAGGATTGGGAATAATTCCAGACATCCTCGTTTGTCGCTCGGAAAATCCTCTCGAGGATGAGACGCGAGCAAAGCTCGCGGCCTTCTGTCATGTCGGCAAGGATGCCGTTGTCTCGGCTCACGACGTCTCAAATCTGTATCAGATTCCAATTTCACTTTACGAGCAATCGGTATTGCACAAAGTCAGTCAGCATCTTGGATTTGAGGTGCCAGATTCGATGCCTCTACTCGATGAATGGAAGGCGATGGCGGACAAGGTCGACAGACTCGAAGAAGAGGTTAACATCGCCATGGTCGGGAAGTACACCGGCCTTTCTGACTCCTATCTCTCGGTCATCAAGGCCTTGCAGCACAGCGCTCTTGCGGTTGATCGTAAATTGTCTATCGATTGGATCGAATCCACTGACCTCGACCCTACTGAGAACTCGGAAAAGCACGATGAGGCGTGGGACTTGTTGCGCGCAGCCGATGGAATTCTTGTACCCGGTGGGTTTGGAGTTCGCGGCGTTGAAGGCAAGATTGCCGCTGCTAATTATGCTAGAACGAACAATGTGCCATATCTGGGAGTTTGTCTCGGATTGCAAATTGCAACAATCGAGTTCTGTCGCAATGTTTTGGGACTTGAGAATGCGAACTCGACCGAGTTCGATGAGAATACTCCGAACCCTGCTGTCGTCTTCATGCCTGAGATTTCGAAGACTCACATGGGTGGGACGATGCGGCTCGGCACCAAGCCAACTCCATTCCTTGTCGATGATTGCAAGATTCGCCGCCTCTATGGTGGCGCTGAACATGTCGATGAACGACACCGACACCGCTACGAAGTCAATCCCGAATTAATTGAGGACATCGAGGCTGCCGGGCTCGTCTATGTCGGGAAGGATGAGAC
>CAXGBP010000133.1:0-3209 GCA_964007685.1 uncultured Candidatus Poseidoniales archaeon
TCTACGGTCTTCACCACGGACGCGTCCATACGGAGGGTGAAGGTAGACTCGCTTGATGTCCATGGCCGTGCGCTTGCCACGCAGAGTTCTCCCTCGACCGGTGTGGAGGGCGCGAATGCGCCATCGCTCACCGTCGACTTCCATAATCGAACCACATGAGAAGACATCCTCGGGTGCGCATTCGATGGTTTTGGAATGACTATCCTCACCATCGGTCATTGTCAAGCGAACAACAGCCTTGTCACATCGCACTGCCCAGAGAGTCGAGATGTCTATCGCGCTCATGATCTTCTTCGGACGAGATTCGGAATCATCGAGTCGAGTGATTTTGTAGAGGAATTCATCATGCTCGAAAACATCGCCGACCGAGATCTTCTCGTCATCGTCTGCCTCGACGGAATCTGTGCGACTTTCGGCGCCGTCTGAGAGAATCGAGGTGATGCTCACAGGTTTTCCTGGGCGAAGGTGTAGAGTTTTGACCTCCTGACAATCTACGCACTGTACTAGGATGTCCTCGCCCTCGCCCTTTGCTTGCCTGCGCAGGACATTGTGCTCGGTCAATTGGCCACAGCTGCCACACTCGGCGACATCGACCGAATCTTCCTCGTCAAGAGTATCTGTCACGACTCGGCGGCAGGCCTACTCCTCTTGAAGCCATCCGCGCGTGGGATGGTTCAAGAGAGGACCGCCCGAGGCCGGTACATGAGTGATATCGGCGGTGGATTGGGCCTTCCAACGATGTCGCAGAGGGAGATGTTTGAGCGGCTCCTCGGCGAGGATGAATCCCGAGATTCCGAAGAGCCTGAAATCGCTGCTGCGATCGGCGAGCAGATGATTCACATGGATTTGCGACCCCTGCCTCGTTCTGTTCGCACAAGAATCCGAGATATCGCGGGTCGCGTGCCTGCTCGCAATGTTGTCATTGTCGGCGGCGGCATTGGCCATCTGAGCGCCTGGATGATGGATCTCTGGTGCGGCGACCCAGCCTCTGAGGAATCGGCTCCGACAAACCGGCCGGAAACCGTTCGCATCATCGAAGAGGGCGGTAAGTTTGGAGTGATAATCGATAGATTGCTGCGCAGATATGATGCCTCATCTTGGGCTCAAGTCATCACTCGTTCTTGGATCGAAATTGCCGCTGAGACACATTCTTGGAATGCAGCTGGCGCAGCCCTACCGGACGCCGCGAGAACTGCCCCGCTACCCCAACCAATCGACCTCGTTATCATCGATCTTCCAGAGCTTGATCGTGCTCAAGCGGCAGCGGCAGCATTTGACCTGCTGGCTCCAGGTGGAATGCTCATGGCACTCGAACCTCAGGTGCCTACTGGAGATGTTGGAGAAGCAAGTCAAGGAGAAGAGATGACTTCTGCTCAACAGGTCGTCGTTTCGTTCAATCGTTGGATAGAATTCGTCCGAAGCGTCGATTCGGAACATTCTGCCGCCTTCGTCGAATTGACGGGCGGAACGCTCGGCGTCTTCCTTCGTTCCGCCTGATACTCATCTGAATTCAGTACAATTTGCTCAGAACCGGATGAGGCTGTGGAACTCGAAACCATTTCTCCGACCACATTCGGGGCCGAGGAATTATTCCCGAGCGCTTCAAGCATCAAATCAATGCGTAAAATTCCGTAACCGAAGTGGTCGTCATGGTCATCTTGACCATTATCCATCTGTGAATTATCGCTCAATGCTTCCTTCACCAAATCGATTGCTCCCGACCCACCCGAAGCCCCCTCTCTCTGCAATTCAGGATGGGCTTCGAGAATCAATGCTAGGCCACCAGAAACCCAAGCCGTAGCTGCAGAGGTTCCGCTAGCCCATCCCCACCATGAACCGTCGCCGCTGCCACCAGCCATCAATACCGGCACTTCAGCCCCCGGGGCCAAGACTTCCGGCTTCTTATCGGGATCTGATCGAGGAAGCATCGGCGGCCAAATCCTTCCATTGTTATCTCCTTCGGAACTACCGCTCCAGACATTACCAAGGCGGGTCGCTCCGCCAACACAAATGACATCGGCGACCGAACCGGGAGAAGAGACATCGCCGTCGTCATCCTGTCCATCGTTTCCTGCCGCGGCGACGACAAATACACCCAGATCCAATGCATCTTGAACGGCTTCCTCAAGTTCATCGGTTGTAATTCCAGCGAATCCTATTCCACCCTCACCCCCAAGGCTCAGTGAAATGATATCTGCTTGTTCATCGACACACCAATTCACCGCTTCCGCAATTCCTTCATCACTTCCGCTACCTTCGTCATCGATTGCCTTCGCCACCAGCAGTTCAACGCCCTGAGCATTACCTCTCAAACCGTCCTGCGCGACGATGATGCCCGCCATCGCGGTTCCATGGCCTTCATCGTCGTAGGGCGTATCTCGGCCATCGATTACATCCAACCATCCAGCTAGAGTAAGGTGCCTGAGGTCGGGGTGATCCATCTCGATCCCCGAGTCGACCACGCACACGCGCACACCGCTTCCATCCAGTCCACTCACCTCGTCAAAACCAGTTAGGTCACGGTATGATTCCTCCCAACCAGTCAGAGTGGGGGGTGGCCCTCCGATGACGAAGTCGCTTGCACCAGCCCAGAACCAGAGTAGAAGCACGAGAAAAGAAAGCAATGCGAACAATCCGGAGACAACTCCGATCATCCAAATGAAGGCGTCTTGCGACTTCGATTCAGGTTCCGGTTTTACAGAGCCGTCTCCGTTTGCAAAAGGCGGAGGAATTTCGTCTCCGTCTGGCTCATCGTACATCGGTCACGCACCTCGAAGAAGGGGCCCTAAGGGGCCCTCCTCACCATGCCTCCGATCTTGAGAAATGGCTAATCACTGTCGTGCTGGAACCGCAACCGCTGCATGAAATTCTTGCCGGTATAGTTGCATTACATTCCGAGCAGGCGGTGCCGGGTTCCCCGCCGCCATCACATTCTGAACATGGTACTTCGATTGAACCGTCTTGGTGCTTGATAGCTGCTGTTTCAACGCTGCAGATAGGGCAGGCACCCTGCCTACGCTCGAGCTTTACAGGGATTGCTTCGCCAGCGACTTCGCGGGCGCGGACAGATTGGATTCGGTCGCCAGCCGCGCCCAGCATGAATTGCGGATACCAGAGAACGTGTGTCCAAAATACGATTGAGAGAATTCCAAAGAACACGTGTAGGACTGCGAAACCGGTCATGTTGGATTCGATTGGCGGGCGGGGGG
>CAXGBP010000134.1:0-3208 GCA_964007685.1 uncultured Candidatus Poseidoniales archaeon
AGCGACCAGCGCGAACTCGTCAGACGGCTTGACAACAGATTCCTTCTGCGAGCCACGGTGAAGCCGCTCGTAGACATCCTTGTCCAGCGGCGTGCGAGAGGATAGACGCTCGAAGAGTGAGAAGCGGCTCGAAACTTCCTTCCAGCCTGGCTGAACGATGCCCTCGAACACCTTGGCCTTAGCACCAGAGCCATAGCCGCAAAGTCCGACGCGCTTGCCTTCCATCTCGACCTCGTCGAGATAGTCGCTCTCCATCGTAGACATCAGAGCGAGGAATATCGAGCCTGTGTACTGGTTTCCAATCAGGCTCGAAGCGCGCTGAGTTTTCTCGATTCGGCGCTCGGAAAACTCACGGAAAGCCTCCGTCTTCGAGATTAAACGGCGATACTTGTCGTTAGCCCTCTCGAATTCCTCAAGCCCCTCAGGTGTGTCTTCGTAGTCCTCCGGGAAGGGTTCAGAGCCAATCTCAGCGACAATCTCGTCCCACATTGGTAGGTGGCGCCTGTCGTGGCGGAAAACGTCGGGGAACATGCGCTTGCCTTGGAAGGCGTATGGCAAGTGGACGATGATACGGTTCCACTGCTCGGTGAGAATCTCATCATTTTCAGGATCATAGCGACCCGAATTGATTGCCGTCTGACGGAAATTGACGAAGGCGGTCTTCACCGATTCCGAGTAGCAGCGATTAGAGAATTGTCCATCGAAGACCGGCGTATCCTTGTGAATCTTCAATGTGTGAGATTCGAACATGATATTGTCCTTCTTTGACGACTTTGGGAGAATCGCAAGAATTCGCTCGACAAGTCCTTCCTTCTTCGGCTCACCAGCTTCTTCGGCGAGGTCGAGAACATTCTCGACGACAGTCTTCAACTCAACCTCGCGGCGAGGCTTGAAGAAGTCGTGAACAGGCATTGTCGAGACGCCCCAATTATCTGGAATCTCAATGAGGCGCGGGTTGTGACGGATCAGTACCGCGCCGCCACCCGCTCCCTGAGTGTATTCACCAGATGAACCAAGGTCATACTTCGCATTGTCAGCGAAGACAACGATTCCAATCCGGTCTTGTTCCTCGCCCCCACGGGCGACCCAATCGAGGGTGTTATGCATCGCATCGACGGCGCCGATGCAGGCAAAGGTCAGGTCGACGACGTCGCAATTGCGGAAGCAATCCTTGCCGTAGGTATCGCCGTAGAGCTGCTCGAGCATATCCATGATGTAGGTAGCTGTTGGCTTTGCGCCATCGAGAGCAGATTCAGTGCCCAAGTAAATGCGGCCAATCTTGTTTGGGTCGAGATTGTTACGGTTGATGAGGCGTGCACATGCGTTCGCGCCCATCGTAGCCGTATCCTCGTGAGCATCAGGGATTGCCATTGCAGCTAGCCCGAGCCCCTTGTTCAATTTACCAAAATCCGCTCCGCGGAATTCTGCGAAATCCTTCATGTCGAAGTAGAGCTTCGGAAAGTGAATCGCGATATCATCGATTCCGACGCCTGCCATGGTACAGTCTCCTGTGTTCCGCCGCCGTGAGGCGAGGGTTATGATACCTGTGGCTGCTTTTCAGCACTATATACCGAACTGTAATCGCATTACTGCGAGCCAGTCAATCGATTGACTTCATCAAGAAGTGCGCTGTTCTGCTCAAAATGCTCAACAACAGGAGAAAGGACCTCTGCGAGACCTCTCGCGACAGCCATCTTTGCATCAAATGGGTGGACGTCGCCGCTGCCAACAGCGGCGATGAACGAGCCGAGATCCGTCCAAGTACTCGGTTCTCCGAACTCCGGCTTCGGCTCGACCCTCAATTCCCCCTTGTAAGGCAGAACAATGTGTTCGGCGATTTCGTAGACGGGGGAATCAGAGTTTCCAACCTCTAGGAAGGCCTTGCGGAACTTTTTCTCGATTTTCTTGGGAGTGTCGTGGACGAAAATCGCATTGTTTGGATCGGACTTCGACATCTTATGATCGAATGAATCCATCCGGCCTCCACCCTTCCCCTTCAGCCCCGAAAGCATCGGTGTGTGAATGCAGGTCGCCTTGGTCCAGCCATTGCGGTCGGCGACCTCACGCATGTACATGTGCGCCTTGCGTTGATCCATGCCGCCAAAGGCGATATCGACATCCAATTCGAAGATGTCCGCCGCCTGCATTGGTGGATAGAAGAAGGCGGCGAGATCGTCGTCTGAGGAATCCTCGCTGCGCCCCATGATGCTGAATGTGCGACGTGCGCGATTCAGGCTCATTCCCTTAGAGCAACGCAAGACTCGTTCCCAGTAAAGGCCTGAATCCATCACTTCGCTAGCGCTGATGAAACGAAGTTGTCCGCGCCCATCGCCCTCTTCTGGGAAATCGAGGAGAACTCGGAAGACTTCGGACATATATTCGCCTGCGATACCAATCTTTTTCATGTCCCGGCCGAACTTGTCATTGACCCAAGCGTGCCAATCTGCCAGCAATATCAGGACATTCACTCCCTCTGAGAGCATATTGCGGATTGTTTCGGCAAGGATAACCCATCCAAGATGCGCCTTGCCGCTCGGCTCGAGACCGATGTAAGCTCGAATCACGTCGTCGCCGCCGTGGCTTTCTCCTCCCGCGAGGATTCCTGCCACGTGCTCGACACCGACGATTTCCGCGACATTTGCGAACATCCTCTCGACGGCCGTGCGGACCTCTGCATCGAGGCCATCGAGCACGTCGGCGGGTCTCATTCGGATCACTCAGGCGTTCAGCAGTTTGTTGAGTTTCTCACCGCGACCGGCGGCGCGAGTATTGTCTTCGTCTGCCAGCGCAGCCTCGATTTCAGTAATTAGAGACTCAACCTGAGCGATGACATCATCGCCCAGATTATCTGTCATATTCATGAAATGCCGCGCGGCAGAAATCGCTGACTTAGCCTTGGATGCCTTTTTTCCCCATTCCTTCGCCTTATCGCCTCGCTTCTTGGAATTGTATCCAGTCGCTTCGTCGAGGAAAGTGGTCCAACGCTTGCGTGTGTCGCGCGCTCGAACCATTGCGTCAGCATCGTCGAAATTAGGCGGAACATTCGTCACATCGACGATGAGAGCGCCCTTCTCAGAAAAATGACCATTTATCGAAGTCATGATGTCGTGAGACGCATTGAATGCATTGTCTCCATCGGCTTCAACATTCTCGAAATGTCTCTCCGCCAGTGCGGATAACCCTCCATCTGCCGTTATCTGCTTGACGA
>CAXGBP010000135.1:0-3153 GCA_964007685.1 uncultured Candidatus Poseidoniales archaeon
GCCAGTCGAATGGGCGCGCCCCTTCAATCCCTACAGACTCCGAAGAACCCCCCTCATACGGGGCGCTGAAGACAAGTGTATCAGGGTCGCTGTGTGTCGAATCCAGCCATTCCGGTAAGTGCACAGTCATGGTGATATCAGCACTTGGGAAATCTGCCGGCAGGAGGTCTTGCAAATAGCCCACATCGACCTCCAATTCCATCTCCAGCACGCTCATCATCGCGGCTAAGTCCTCATCGTTGAGAATTGAGAAATCAATCGTTGCGATATCTCCCTCAGCGTGCTGGATCAGACGACTGACGATGCTTGAAACCTGCATCTCAGAAGGCATCGAAGTTGTCTGCAAAACAATTGGATATTCACTCGTCATCCCAGAACCTAGTCCAGCATCCAAACAATAGCGGTAAGCGAGTTTCTCACGGCAAGTCTCCGATGGGCTATGCTGGAACATCAAGCCACCCTCATCATCAGCAGGAGCAAACGAAGGGGGCTGAAACATCAGATCTACGCCCAAGGCCTGGGCAAAAGTGTCTGAGAGGGAGTCGATGGGAAGTGTCCTGAGAAGGGCCTCCACATCGGTATTCAACTCAGAATCAAACATACGAATTCCGTCAGCGGTTACGACATCCAAATCAATCGTCGAAGTCTCGAGATCAAGCCCCCATTCGGCGATGGTCTCAGCATCGAGATAGTGGATGTCGATGTCAAGGTCGATGCGGCTATTCATCCGATCCCGCGCATCGACTACCAAATCTAAACTCAATTCAGGAGCAGGGTATGTGGGCGGTCCACGACCATCATCGAGAGTGGTAATCAAGTCGATCAAAAGCGGTAGTGAGAGGGGCGAACCAGCGAGGTTGTCAACGGCAATTCGTGAGCCCCAAGAACTCAATCCAACACGAAATCTCTCGCCTGGCTGAGTGACTTCGGATACGCTTGCATAATCGGGAGGAATCATCGTGTATTCGAGGTACTGACCGGCTGTTGCGATTATAGTGAAATTAGATTTAACCTGCCCTCCCATAACCATCAGACCTTCCATCATTCGATCCACATCACCGGTTTGTGGATTCATCCCAAGGTTGGCAGGATCGATACTCAGACTCAATGACGAGCGCATGCAAATCGGAGGGAAAAATGGGTCGTTTGAACGGCTACCTTCCTCGTCGATTGAATCGATGCTTGGGTTGTAAGTGCATTGTGCACGCTCTCGTCCAAAAAATGAAATTTCAGTGGTCGGTTGTACGAGTCCGATGGCCGCGTCAGGAAAGTTCTCTTCGACGATTTGCTGAACGATCTCCTCAACTTTCTCTACCATTCTATCCTCAACGGACGAACCATCGCGAATCAGGTCGCGGTAATTACGAATGTAATCAGCAGGGATGCCATCCGACGGATTGCTGTCACCTTCGAGGTCGAGGTCGAGTAAATCGAGGTCTTCTCTTGGAAGCTCATGGATGGCTAATTCCACAGTCATCTCGATGGTCGAGGCGCCTTCCATTACCATCTCGACGCTGCCCTCTACCCAAGTGTCCGAAGTTGTCGTATCAAGGGACGAATCGTAATCATCGCAGATGCCATCAGCGGTCTGCCATGTGGAGCAGATATCGTTGACGACTTCCGGGTCGCCAGGAGGCGGCGCGGCGGCTACGCTCTGACATAGCAGGAGCATAACGAGGGCGACTGCCGCGCGGCGCATGCCGCGCGGATGGAAAGTCACCTGCAATAAGTCTGAATCCGACACGCATCGTCACGAGGTCGATGAACGGGCAGAATCCCCACCGCCGACTGCGAGATGCGGTCGCCATCCTACTTGAGCAGCAACGGGCTCCCGTTCAACTCCTCGATGAGTTGCCGAAGCGCTGGGAGAGGTTCGCTGACGTCGCTCTTCTTCCTCAATCTGCCTTCACGCAAGATGAATGGAGTGGTGTATCCGGCGAGGCTCTTTGGCGGGCTATTGCAGAGGCTTTGGAGGTCGAGCGAGTCGGACGGACAGGTGAGATTGTCGGTGAGCGGCGTGAATCGACAGTAGAGCTGCTTCTTGGTGAGGACGATTGGGTTGTGCGCCGCGAAAATGGCGTGGATTACGGCTACCACTTCACCGAGTGCATGTTTTCGGCTGGAAATGTGAATGAGCGCCGGCGGATGGGTGAGGTTGGGCTCGCCGGCGAAACCGTGATCGATCTCTTCTGTGGTATCGGCTACTACACCCTGCCAATGCTAGTTCATTCCGAGGTTGCACAGGTCCATTGCTGCGAGTGGAATCCAAGGGCTGTTGAGGCCCTCAAATGGAGTCTTCAGAAGAATGGAGTGGGCGATCGCTGTACCGTTCACGAAGGTGATAATCGTGTCACTGCGCCCACATTGAAGGGCATTGCAGACCGAGTTATTCTCGGTCTGCTGCCGACAGCCGAAAACGGGTATGAATTGGCTGTCAACTGCCTAAAAGAAGCAGGAGGGGAACTCCACATTCACGGTGTTGCACCAGCCAAAAATCACCAATCTTGGGTTGATGAAACCATTCGTCAAATCGAAGAATTAGCGCAAGGGCAGATTGTTGGAGAAGTTCAACGGATACGCGTCAAATCCTATGCTCCACACTGGGACCATCTGGTTCTTGACCTCGAACTCCGACCAGAGAAGACGGAGGACTAAGGATGCGAGTGCTGGCGTTCGAGGATTCCTACGATATTACGGCCATTTTGGCCGAGGGTGGTGTGGATCTCTCCGGCATTGAACTGCGACAGCACTGGAACACGATGGATTGCTTCGAGCGAATCCGCGAATTCGCACCGGATGTTCTCCTGCTCGACCACTACATCCCTCCTACCAAGGGGTTGGATGTGCTTCACGGATTGCTCGAATTGATTGCGGCCGGTCAAATTGACCGGCCGGGACTAATATTGGGGATCAGTAGCTCCGAGGAGGCAAATGATGCAATGGAGTATGCCGGAGCCGATGCATCAATTGTGAAATTCAAATTGGGCGAACACGAGGTGTGGCAGTGATGAGAGTAATCCCCCAGTGGTTACACGATGCCGCGAGTGATTACAATGCACATTCGCGTGAGAACCGCGACGCTTACGCCGCGGTACTGCTAATGCCCATCCAAAACCTTGCAACAATCCTCGACTGGACTTTCCAATCCCTACC
>CAXGBP010000136.1:0-3141 GCA_964007685.1 uncultured Candidatus Poseidoniales archaeon
AATGGGTTGAATCCGGACTGCCTCAGTCCTGATCCTCGTTCATCGTTCGCCGGCCTCGATTATCGAACCATTCTGTAGGCATTCCATCGTCATGCATCGCGAGGTCATCACCAGCAGTTCTTGGAATTGAATGGCGTCCTTCGTGCCAAGTCTGCTGTTCCAACCAAAGGCCCAACTCCTCACCTGATAGACTCACATCCATGATGCCTCCAAACGGTCGTTCATCGGTGACGAAGGCTACCTTACCGACGAAAGCGGCCTGCCTTGACAAAGAGAAAGTGGTGGTGTCGTCTTCGAGGTCATGAGTCATCGCATCGAAGGCGGTGTCAAGGATTCGATTCTTCTCCGCTTGATCAAAAACATGGTCAAGTGAGGATGCTTTCCCAGTCAATCTGTAAGGCGAATCCTCGATTGGAAACTCTCTGTCTTGCTTCTCAAAATCACATTCCCATTGTGGGAAGACGCCGCGTACAGCTTCTATCACTCGTGCGGCGTCTTCGTGCGGCAGCACGGTGGTTGAGACGGTGATATCCGGCTCCATGACATCTCCACGCGGCTAAGGGTCATGATTCCTGTGGGTAATCACGCTCCCAGCACCACGAATGATTCAAACGATGGATTCGGGAGCCACTAGCATGACAGAGCGCTCCCCGCTGATTGGCGTGGCTCTTCTTTTCGCCCCGACCCTTTGCGTTGGGGCACTCAGATTTGGTCTTCCAAATATCGAGACTTTACTCAAGGAGGACCTAATTGCCCAAGCAATAATTCACGGCTTAGCCATCCTCCTCGGTATTGTCATGTTTCTTCGCTATCGCGTTGTCGAGGATCATGAGTACCATCGATCGAGCGCCATCAAGAATCTCTCAAGCATGTATCGCCTCGAGGACAAAGGCCTGTGGAATAGAGGAGATGACGCCCTCGATCGCCTCGAGACTCGGGCCCGCAACCAACCAAAGGGTCGTGCGGGCCTACGCTTCCAACAAAGGATGACTGGCAAGGTCTCAGATTTGAATAAGGAGCAATCCGAACTAAATCTCGACCGCGATGACTCACGTATGGAGGTCGATGTTCAGGTCGAGGGCATGGCAACCATCGTCGACTCGGAAGTCACCGATGCATCCAACTCAGGAAAACTCACAGGCACGCTGGGGGCCAGCGCAGAAGCCTCAGCCCAGCGCCGACTCAACAAGGAAATCGCTCGTCGCGAGAAAGACGCAATCCGCAGTGAGCGACAGTCAGCCAAACTCGTAGCCAAGGAAGCCAAGGCCGCTGCCAAGGCAGAGAAAGCAGCTGCGAAGGTCGCGGCCAAGGAGGCAGCACGGGCGGCCAAGGCGGCAAAGAAATCGGGCGGACGAGCTGCAGCTGAGGCGACTTGGGATGCTCCACCTGACGATCAATGGTCGACTCCAGTACCATCTTCACTAGCAAAATCAGTCATATCCTGCCAGGAATGCGGCGCGGTCAATAGTAGCGGCACGGCTTACTGCAGCAGTTGCGGTGCTTTCCTCTGAGCACTCCGTTGGGTTGAAAACAGGCGTGTGGGAGCCGTTGAGCGTGGTGGTCCAGTGAGTCAGAAGCGGGATTACTACGAGGTACTCGGTGTAAGCCGAAAAGCCTCGGATGCGGAATTGAAAAAGGCATTCCGTTCGATGGCCCGAAAGTTCCATCCTGACAAGAATCCAGACGATGTTGAGGCTGAGTCTCGCTTCAAGGAAGTACAGGAAGCATATGCGATTCTTTCGAACGCTGAAGAACGGCGAAAGTACGACATGTTCGGGCATGAGAGGCCTGGAGGTTCGCCTTGGGGTTCTGGTGGCTTCCAGGGCGTCAACATCAGTTTCGACGATATTTTCGGGGGAGGTTTCGACTCGATCTTCTCTTCTCTATTCGGCGGTGGCTCACGTAAACGTTCGAGTCGTGGTGCTGATCTCCTCGTGCGGCACCTGGTGAGTTTTGAGGATGCCTTCAACGGAGTTGATGAAGAGCTTGAGATTGATGTGCTGAACCGCTGTTCTGGTTGTGAAGGAAGTGGTTCGGAGACCGCAGATGGAATTCGAGTCTGTCCGACGTGTGACGGTCGCGGGCGACTCACAAGGATCGAGCGGATTGGGCCATTCCATCAACAGGTTACTCAGGATTGTCGAGCTTGTGGCGGTGATGGACGAATCATTCAGAATCCGTGTAAGGCTTGTTCGGGTGAAGGTAGGGCAGAACAATCGAAGAAGGTTCGATTCTCGGTACCCCCTGGCATCGAGAGTGGTACGAGGCTGAGGCTTAGCGGGCATGGTGAGTCTTCGCGCTCGGAGAATGGTAGACCTGGAAATCTCTACATCGAAATCGAAGTGCAGGAGCATGAATGGTTCGAGCGCGATGGTCCTGATTTATTGATGGCTTTACCAGTCAGTTATGTCGATCTTGTTCTTGGTAATACTGTCGAAATTCCACATATTGATGGTTCTCCGCTGAAGGTGCGAATCAAGGCTGGTTCGAAGCCTGGTGAGACGATTACCATCCTCGACCGTGGTCTGCCAATGGCGCGCATAAGTCGTGGCCGTGGCGCCGTTATGGTTCTGCTCAAATTGGCCATACCTGGAAAAATATCGCGTGCGACGAAGAAGCAATTGGAGCAGATGCGCGAGGAATTGGGTAGTGGGCACTCGGAGATTATCGATGATGTGCTCGATGAGGCGCGGAATCGGCGACGCTCGTGAGAATCCACCTCGAGTGATTCTTGACTCTCAAGACCATTCAAGAGCTCGATTTGGGACTGCAGCGAGTGGCTCGTCATCAACGAGTCCTGAGAGGTGGAAGCCGATGTTAGATGGCTCGCCCTCGAGGGTTAAACGCAGGAAGGTGCGGCTGCCTGATTGGAGGGTGTCAAGGAAGATTTCGTCGCCGTGGAAGAGGTGTTGCGGCGATACAGCACCTATACTGACGATAGCCCCTTCCGGCGCGTAGACGCGCATTGCAGCGAGCTCCCATGGCGAGTTGGCGATGCGGATTCCAAGTAGCATTGTCGCATCGCCTTCACTAATCCGCCAAGCACAGATCTCGACTTGCTCGGTATTGTGGCGCAGCAACGGCTCGCCCCAATCGGCGACGACGGCTTGCCAAGGGCTGTCCCCGAGTTGATGAAGGGCA
>CAXGBP010000137.1:0-3137 GCA_964007685.1 uncultured Candidatus Poseidoniales archaeon
CCAGAGGTCGCCGTCGAGCTGCTCGATATTCGCCTCAAATTCACTCATCGAGTCAGCCTCGACGAAAATACACTGAGCATCAACCCCCAGTTTCTCGCCCACAATTGTGAACAGGCGAGGGGTCAGAGAATGTGCGATGGGGTATCCTGCGATTCCCCAGTAAGCCGGACCAGACACTATGCAGCGCTCCGAATTCTCCGCAATGAAGGTTTCAAGTCGGTTGCGACGGCGCCAAAGGTGATGGACAGCGACCTCGATATCGCCCGACGAGCCACGATTCGCCCAGTCGAAGAAGTGGCGGACAAGCTCGGACTTGCTCGCAGTGACTTGATTATGCAAGGTCCTTCAATCGCGAAAATTTCTTGGGATCGACTGAAGCAAGCCAACGATGGAAAGCAAGGATTCCTTGTTCTGGTCACCAGCGTCAATCCTACGCCATTCGGCGAAGGAAAGACCGTGACGACAATCGGATTGAATCAGGGTTTGAATCGACGCGGACACAATGCGACTTGCGTGATTCGTGAGCCGTCGATGGGTCCAGTGTTCGGAATCAAGGGAGGTGCTGCTGGTGGTGGCTACTCACAGGTGCTGCCGATGGAGGAAATCAACCTCCACTTCACAGGTGACCTTCACGCTGTTACAATGGCCCACAACCTCTGCTCGGCCATGCTCGATAACCACCTCCACAGGGGCAATGATCTGGCTCTTGATTTGAAGCGGATACTTTGGCCGCGAGTCATCGATATGAATGATCGGAGCCTTCGAGAGGTTACGATTGGTCTTGGTGGGAAGGCGAACGGGATTGTTCGGACTGATAGGTTCGATATTACCGCGGCCAGCGAGGTCATGGCGATTCTCGTTTTGTCGAAGGATTATGCTGACTTGCGCGCGAGGTTAGGTCGGATTGCCATCGGAGTTTCGACTTCAGGGAATCTCGTGACCGCCGATGACCTCGGCTGTGCTGGCGCTATGGCTCTACTTCTGCGCAATGCATTGTTGCCGAATCTAGTTCAGACTCTTGAGGGCGACCCAGCCTTCATTCACGGTGGCCCCTTTGCTAATATCGCGCATGGTAACTCGTCGATTATCGCAGATGCGCTTGCTTTGTCATGCGCGGATTATGTGGTTACTGAGGCTGGATTCGGAGCCGAAATGGGCGCTGAGAAGGCTTTGCAGATCAAGGCTCAGGCGGCCGGAAAGGTGCCCGATTGCGTGGTGCTGAATGTTACTGTGCGTTCTATGAAATTGCACGGTGATGGCTTCTCTACCGGCGGCGGCAAGCGACCGCCGGTTGATGAGTTGCAGGCTGAGAATGTCGAGGCGACGCGTGCCGGTGCTGCCAGCAATCTTCGTCGCCACGTTCGTAATCTCGCAGAGACTGGGATTCCGGTAATTGTCTCGATCAACCGGTTTGTGAGCGATACCGATGCTGAGATCACGGCTATCCACGAGGAAGCTGTTGCCGCAGGAGCTCGCGATGTTGTCTTGTTTGAGGGACACGCCAATGGTGGCGAGGGTGCTGGTGCGCTGGCGGATGCCGTTGTTACTGCCTGCGCTGCGCATGATGATGCGGGCCGACCCTACGTGCCAATCGTTGAGCCGGGCCTGCCCGCCGACCAAACCATTCTGCGTATTGCGACCAATGTCTACGGCGCTCATACTGTGGATTTCTCCCCACAGGCTCACAAGACTCTGGAATCGTTGCGTGAGTGGGGTCTTGACACACTGCCCATTTGCATGGCGAAGACGCAGTACTCATTCAGCCACGAGCCAACCGCTCTTGGTTCTCCGACAGGATTCACCATGCCGATTCGCGAGTTACGTCTCAATTCTGGTGCTGGATTCATCGTCGCTATTTGCGGCTCGATGATGACGATGCCCGGATTGCCGATTCGGCCAGCTGCCATGGACATGGATATGGACGAGGATGGCCGCTTGACTGGCGTATTCAGCTGATGGAGAAGGGTGACACGGGACGCGAATCGTGATGGTCCGCGGCGGTCAGGGTGTGTTTGAATGCGGCAATTGAAGGCCTCGGATGAGGGTGTTAGGCTTCGGATCGATGATGCCGATGACCTCTGGACTCTAGCCCAAATTTGCCGTTCTGGAGCTAACCTTGGGATGCTCTCACACCGGCGGGACTCGACTACCGGGACACAGGATGGTGGCCGCGCGAAGTCTGCTGAGCGCAAGCCGATGTGGATCGAGATACAGGTTTCAGAGTGCGCTTTTCAGGCATTTACTGACAACTTGCGCGTGCATGGTGTAATCACCGAGGCGAAGATCGATATTGGCGCGCATCACACTCATTTGGTATCTCCAGGAGACGAGGTTGAGATTTCGTTTGAGGGCGGTTTGCCCGAGATTGACCGAGCTTTGGTGAAGTCGGCTCTTGCTGCTGGTTCCCAACCAAAATCGGGGTTAGTTGTGGTTGAGAGTGATGAGGTGTTAATCTTCGAGGTAACCTCTCACGGGATTCGCGATGTTTCTTCTTTTTCGATGCGCGGTGGTGGCAAGAAGGCTGAGGATTCCACTGGAGTCCGCCGTGGTTTCTTCGAGCGTGTTGCTCGTGAGACCAAACTTGTGTTTCCTGATCGGATGCCATTGGTGATTTGCGGTCCAGGTCTAGCTCGAGAGCAATTCGAAGGAATGCTTCGTGCTCTTGGTGCTGAAAATCAAATTCTGAATGCTGCGACTTCAATCGGTGGTCGCTCAGCAGCTAACGAGGTTCTTGCTGGTGGGGCTGCCGACGCTGTGCTCGGTGAGCATGAATTGATTCGGCAAGTTCGCGCAATCGAAGATGGACTTACGAGGATTTCCACTAACGGGGCTGTGTCTTACGGCGCCGCTTCGATTGCTGATGCTGCTGAGCAAGGTGCAGTCGAGAAACTGGTGATTGACGCCTCTCTTCTTCGTTCTGACGACCAAGCCATTCGCGCTCGTTGGGAGGAGGTCGCCTCGACTGTTTCGACAAATCGCGGCGAGGTGATTCAGGCTTCTGTGGACCACGACGCGGGGCAGCAGCTCATCGGCATGGGTGGGGCTCTGGCGCTGCTGCGTTGGAAGGTCGATTGAATGGAGACCATCGTCCGTTGCGTCGGGTTTGGCGGCGACGTTGTCGCCTCAGTACTGGATTC
>CAXGBP010000138.1:0-3125 GCA_964007685.1 uncultured Candidatus Poseidoniales archaeon
TCAATTCCAGAAGGCGAATCATTGTTGATTTCCAATGTAGGCTCCCCCTCGTCAATTTCAGGCGAGGCCAATTCCTCGTACAGATTCTGGGCTTCTTCGTGAGTATTGTCAAGCTCTAAGCAATATGATATTGTGTTCAACGCGTCTTCGTGCAAACCCAACACGTTGAGACAGAGGCCGCAGAGATACCAGAGTTGAGCAGATTCAGAATAGTCTCCTTCCAAAGACGGTGAAATCAGATTCAATGCTTTTTCGTAATCTCCCGCATCAATTAGATTGACTGCAACTCGAAGAATATCATTTTGCACGGATTCAGGTTCTTCCATAACCTCAACCGGTTCTGCAGTTAGTACAGGTAGTTCTTCTTCAACTTCTTCCTCGTGTGAAGCGATTGTAGTGAGGCGATCATCAGTCAATCCTAATTCCAACGCTGAGTTTGCATATCGCCTTGCCAACAACAAATCTCTGCCATCCAAAAGTATTGCAAGATTCGCAGCAGTTGGAGCATGGAATCTATTAATCAAAAATGCCCGTTCAAATGCGACTATTGCTGCTTCTTCATCTCCCATTTGGTGATTAACGACCCCGAGACCATACCAAGCTGCAGAGTTGTCGGTCTCAGTTTCGATACAGAATTCATACGCAAACTTCGCGAGAGTAAAGTCTCCTCGCCTTGCGATTTCATTGGCTTGTGCCAAAGTGTATTCGACCACGTGAAGAATGGCGTGAAGAATCATGGATAAGAGTTCTGAGGGGATGAGCCATCGGGAACTCTGAAATCGAAGATGTTGGCAGAGATTGATGGTGGTCGTCTGAGCTTGGCAGAAGGTAGTGAATTTTTCCTACTGAGTTTAATGCTGTTTGGTTTATTGACATGGTATTGTGCAAACGTCCCGAGATATTCATCAGGGGTTCGCCTATTCGCTTTGCTTGGCATAATATCTATGACTTCCTTACTTTCCCTCAACTTGTTGTGATCTAATGTTCATACCCCATCGTACAGATATTCAGTGGGAATACTTCGGTCCGTCTGGCCCCCATCCAGAAATTGAAGGTGTTTGTGGAAGGCGGGTGAGAATAATTCAAGAAAAGAATCTCTCTAAGTTTGAGAAGTTTCTCAGCGCACTGATGAAAGCACCTACACACGTCAATAGGGATCTTGATGACCTGAATTCTCTGATGTGGGAATTAATGGATGGTAATCGAAATTTTGTTGAGATTATCGAATTAATGGATTCAACATTCCATGAGCGAATGATTCCGACTACTGAGAGGTCACTCGCCTCAATAGACCAATTGGTAAATTTGGGGTATGTGAGAATTGATCCACTAGTGGATGATAATCAGTCTGCATAGTTCAGTTGACAGGCGCAGGGTCATCTGTACGATTTTCCTCGTCAATTCGTGATTTGGCAACTGAAGCGAAATAGGCTATCATTGGAAATGCGATAAGAAGTCCAAAACAGCCAATGAGTGTTGCAATGCCATACAGAGTCTCTTGCACTGGGTCTAATTCAAATTCCGAGACAGATACCAATTCATGCTCAGCCATTGTGAATGTGACTTCTATCCCTTCTTGAGATATCAATTCTCCTTCTTCTCTAATCTCAATAATCCAGGTGGTCAGCACTCTTTCACCATCCACTAGAGCCTCTGCCTCTATTTCCGCATCGTCGGGATCTGCAGCTTGCAAGTATCCAACACCTTCTATGGGTAGTGTGAGTGAAATTCTTCCCCGCAAGATTCCAGAGCCATCATCGAGGTCGAGGCTATGTGTATAGGCAGAAATACAGGATTCTGATACTTCGTCGAATTCTTTGCAGTTGAACACTTCATCACCGTCCTCTCCTAGCAATTCTGAGGAATACCAAAGAGAACTCGTAGAGGTGACTGTCAGCACAGTATCGCTCGGTGCATTCAGTACACTGATATTGAGCCACGTGGATGCAGAAAAGCTCGAGACGAACCAGGCCGATTCATTTTCATCTGACTGCACTAATTCGTAATTAATCTCCTCATTTGTCGTCTCGTATCGATAATACTCACTGTCTACCGTATTCGAATAAACCGCGTAGGACAGGACAATAATCAAGACAAGTCCCATGCCTATCATCGTCCGAAGCATGTTCGGATTACGAGAGAGGGCCTTCTTCATCAAGGGGGCGAATCGAGAGGTGGGTTTGAACCCTATGTGGAGTCCGTGAGAACGGACCACTGCGGGGCGAGTTATCGCTACTAAGTCATCACGGTTATATACGGCCTCAAGGTCGGCCGGTCGCTACAAGGTGACTCAATGACGACCTACCACGATGTGCCAGCCGATCTGCTCATCCCTGACCTCTCTCAGAGATTAGCCGATAACGATGCCATCAGTGCTCCGGAGTGGGCCGAATTCGTCAAAACAGGTACACACCGTGAGCGCCCTCCAACACAGCCGGATTGGTGGTATATCCGCTCCGCCGCCGTACTCAGAAAGGTCGCCCTGAAGGGCCCGATCGGCGCAAATCACATTGCGCAACTCTTCGGCGGTCCTAAGGACCGTGGAGTCAAGCCGAACCGTGCAGTTGCTGGTTCGAGAAAAGTCGCACGAACTGTGCTCCAGCAGCTCGCTGCTGCTGGACTGATTGTAGATACTCACAACACCGCTGGAACAGTCACCTTGGGCAAGGTCGTATCATCCAGTGGCCAGGCATTGTTGGACGAGTCGGCTCATGCTGTTCGTCCACAAGCTGAGGAGAAGTACCCGGGACTAACCCGATATTGAGGTGATTGGATGGCACGACACAAACCATTCGCCAAGAAGCAGCGCCTCCTCAAGGTCACTAAACAGAATCGCAGGGTTCCTGTCTGGGTTATGCTCCGCACAGCTCGTAACACAGTATCTCATCCTAAGCGCCACCACTGGAGGCGCTCCAAGCTCCAGAGGTGATTGAGATGGTTGAGGTCAAAGAAATGGTCATTCCACTCAGGGCTGCATGGAGAGTCCCTCGCACCAAGAGGGCTAACAGAGCTATGGCAGAGATCAGAAAGCATGTCGCCAAGCACATGAAGATCCAAGATGGAGAAGAGATGTACATCGATTCAGAAGTCAACGAGGCCATTTGGGCTCGTGGTATGCAGAAGCC
>CAXGBP010000139.1:0-3105 GCA_964007685.1 uncultured Candidatus Poseidoniales archaeon
GAGGCTACCCTATGAAATGGAACCAATCAAGAAGACCCTGCCCAAGTCCTAGGATGTAGTAACACTAACACCGTTAGGAGTTCGAGACGTCCGAGCCACATCAGTATAGTCGAGGCGAACATCGATAATGGGCTCAAATCAGACCAAGTAGAGGCCGCAGTTGCAGGGCCAAAAGAGCCCAATGCAGGACCGGTATTACCCAACAAAGAGATCGAAACAGAGGCGACATCTGTCAGTGTTAAATCCGGTTCGAGGAAAGAAATAGTCAGCATCGAAGCGGTTACCAGAACCATCCATGAACTCACCATTCCGAGAATAATCCAGATACGGCTTTCATCCACCACGTTTTGATTGAAGCGGATTGCAAGCACCTTTCTTGGCTGAATAATTCGAATAACCTCACGCTTTGCTAACTCGAATGCAATTCTAATCCTTAGAACCTTCAAGCCGCCACCGGTCGATCCAGCGCTGGCTCCAATAATCATCAACAACAGGAGAACGAATTGGCTGAATACCGGCCATTCAGAAAAATTGGCGCTAGAATATCCAGTACTAGATATTGAAATGGATTGGAAAAGAGAGTGTCTTATCGATTCGCTGAATGTGTATTCCGTAGCGCTGCTAAGATTGAATGCCATAGCCAGCCAAGCTACGAAAAGAATCAGCAAAAATGCTCTCAATTCTTCATCCTTCCAAACTTCTCCCCATCGCCCTAACAAGGCAAAATATAGCAAGCTGAAATTGATACAAGTTAGAAGCATGAATATCATGATTATTGACTCAATCAATGAATCATCAAAAGCCATTATTCCCAAATCACTAGTTGCGAAACCACCAGAAGGCATTGTAGTAAGAGCATAATTGAGTGCATCAAAACCACCCATATCGGTTAACTGATACAAGGCGAGTCCTTCGATGATTGTCAGACCGATGTAAATCGCCCAAAGTTTGCGAGCAGTTCCTTCGAGCGTAGTGCTAAGATTCGATACGGTGGGGCCGGTTAATTCAGCACGTGCTAATGCCATCCCTCCACCAAGCGCCTTAGAAAATATCAGTAGTCCAAGCATAATCACTCCCATACCGCCAATCCATTGGGAAAGGGAACGCCAAAGCAGTAGGCTTCGGCGTTGGTTTCCTACACAATCACCATCGAATTCTCCAGCACAAATTGGACTAGTTGATGGATCAATCATTGAAGCCCCTGTAGTCGTGAATCCTGACATAGATTCGAACCAAGCGTGTAAGGCTCCTGATAACATCTCAAGGAATGTGGCATGTCCATCGACAAATTCGAAGGGGCCATAGAACATCCCTCCTAACCAGAACGGAATTGCTCCGAGGAGAACTACCGGAGGCCAACCCAATGCTACTGCGGCGAAGGCTTCTCTATCCCTAACACGACCACTTACTTCGTAACCACTAAATTTTGAGATTAACCATTGACTTGATCCGAAAGCGATGACCAAGGCAATTGCATAGGTCTTGAATGCAAATTCCCAGCCATCCACGTAAACAGAATAGGTTCCGACCACTGCTAATGGTATAGCGAATATTCTCAGAGTCCAACCTATGACTAGGCCGATTACATCCCAGCGCATGGCTCAACTCCCCAGAGCCTTCTCCAATCGTGCGAGGTCATCTAAGTGGAGGAACAATAGAACCTTGTCTCCAATCTGTAATGTATCAACTTCACTGGGATTCAAAATATGAGTTACACCATCTTCATCCTCATGCTCAACCATTACAATTCTACAACCTAGCTTAGATTCAGCATCCGAAATTGAACGTCCAACAACCTCTGCCTTTGCACTAAGGGATGCTGAAATTGAAATGATACCTGGTAGTGATGGAATTACCTGATAGGCCCCAGGTACGTTCATGTGAATTGATTTGAGGATTGAAATTACAGTTACGTGTCTTCGGCTAACTGGTCGAGTGAGACCGATACGCTGGACCGCTTCGACCAGAGCCCTGTCCTTGAGAATAAGGCCGGTTCGCGGAACGCCCTTGTCCTTGGCACGCATCGAAATGGCGATGTTGAGATTGTCGTCGGCGAGTGCTGCGATGGCGATATCTTGTGACTCAATACTGAGTTCTTTGAGCAACTCTCCGTCCTGAGGGTCACCGTGGATGACATCGAGTCGCTTGCTATTGCCAGTGCGTGATCCCACTAATTCGTTTGCAGCATCGAGGTCGGGCTCGATGACGACTACTTCGGCACCCTCGCCCAGATAATGTCCTGCCAGCTTCGTGCCGAATTGCGTCGCCCCGAAGATGGCTACCAACGGGTCTTCTGGCCAATCTGGGTCTTGCAGACCCGAACCCGTTGTAATCGTCAGGAATTCCTCGGTCGAACGGGCTACAAAACACAGCTTATCGCCCTCTTGAATGACCTCTGAGCCCGTTACTAGAGCTCCTCTTTCATCTCCCGAGCGGATAGCATAAACAGACGGGATATTGACGATCCAATCAGCGACCTCGCCCGTGGTTTTACCTATCAGAGCAGAATTCTGCATTACCTCGGCAACAGCGATCCAAGCGTTGTCGCCCAACGGCAGGATTTCCTCAAGAGAAGGTGCGAGCAATCCTGCCGCCAATTGCTTGACAATATCATCAGAAGCACACACTATGTGGTCGGCGCGTGTCCATCTTTCGAGGGGTCCCGCGCCACGATTCTTGTCGAGAAGAGTCGGATCACGAATCTTAGCGATCGTTGTCAGCCCACGTGTAGCACGATCGCCCACTTGCTCACTATACACACGTTTTGCAAAGGCACAACCGAGGAGGTTGACCTCGTCGTTATTTGTGCACAGAACCATGATTTCAGCGTCATTGATTCCAGCACGCAGAAGCGAATCCCGGGAAAGCGCATTTCCAGTCACTAAAAGACAGTCAAGAGACTGTGATTCATTGATTGCAACAGGGTCGGGATCGATTAGGGCAACTTGTCTCTTTTCAGCCCTCAAGGAGGCTGCGACACCTCTGCCGACTTCGCCGGCTCCAGCAATAATGACACGCATTCTGCGCCGCTCCTTCGGCGGGGCGGCTATAATCATGACTTCTTGCGAAGGCGTTAATGAATCATCAGAGGACTGCGAGGCTATT
>CAXGBP010000140.1:0-3100 GCA_964007685.1 uncultured Candidatus Poseidoniales archaeon
TATCGCGCGAGCTCGTCAGTTCTGTATCTCTGCGGATGGGCTGACCCTGATGCTATTCTAATGGCTCAACATGGTGATTCCGGTTGGGAAGTTTCCTTGTTTGTCCAACCTCAGGATACACTCGCAGAAATCTGGGAAGGTAGGCGAATAGGTGTCGAGGGTGCCGTTGCTGGATGGCCTATTGATTCGGCGCACTCGCTAGAAGATCTGGAAGACGTTGTTACAGGTGCTCTTTCCGAGTCCAAGGCAGTTCATTTAGTTCAGAAATTGCACGATGGGCTAGATGAATTGGTGAATTCGGCTCTTACGCGAAAGAGCCGCGATCGTAATACCTACGGAAAGGGGCCACTGTCGATTACAGATCCTTCTTCAATTATTGACGAGATGAGGATGTGTAAATCGAATGCTGAGATTGCTGTGATGCAAAGTTCGGCAGATTTGGCCGGAGAAGCACATGTCGCCGCCATGAGGGCTACACAACCTAGTATCGGTGAGTGGCAAGTTCAGGCGGTGATTGAGGGATATTTCTTTTCAGCAGGCTCGCAATGGAGCTATCCTTCGATTGTTGGTGGTGGCGATAATGCAACTATTCTGCATTATCACGCGAATAATCAACCTGTCGAGGATGGTGAACTCATCCTCGTCGATGCGGGGTGTGAAGTAGATGGATATGCATCGGACATCACTCGTACTTGGCCGGTTAACGGTAAGTTCAGCGACGCTCAGCGAGAGATCTACGAATTGGTTTTGGCTGCCGAGTTGGCTGGTATTGAGGCCTGTCGTGTGGGTGTTCCTTGGAATGCTTCGCATAAGGCTACGATGGAAGTGATATCACGTGGGCTAATCGATTTGGGCGTACTAGATTGTACCTTCGAGGAAGCCATGGGTGAGGATCTCGATGGAAAGACACGTCAATTCTTCATGCACGGGACTAGCCACTCACTTGGTCTGGACGTCCATGATGTTGGTATTACTCGACCCGAAGGAGAGGGTGATGGAAGGCTACTCGAGGCGGGTATGGTCCTGACAGTTGAACCCGGACTTTACTTCGGATCGTGGCGATCAGACATCGAAGTCCCAGAGCGTTATTCTGGAATTGGTGTCCGAATCGAAGACGATGTATTGATTACCGAGAATGGTCCAGTAGTTCTGACAGCTTCCTGCCCCAAAACTGTTGCTGAAATAGAGGAACTTGTCGGTCACGGAGCGTGAGCAGGATGAGCGACTGGAGGGTAATCCTCGAGTCACAATTAGGGGAGAATCCACCCCGTTTGAGTGTCGAAGAAGCTACGCTACTTTACGACGAAGCCGACCAGAACGATCTTCTCTTCGCAGGCCTCGAAATGCGTCGAAAGCGAGTCCCAGGCAACAAGGTAACCTATCTTGTCGATAGGAATGTGAATTACACAAATGTCTGTACAATCAATTGCCAATTCTGTTCCTTCTACCGCCCCCCTGGTCACGCAGAAACCTACACTCAAACTACCGATCAAATCAGCGCTCGTTTCTCCGAACTTGAGGCAATCGGCGGCTCTCGAGTATTGATGCAGGGAGGAGTCCACCCAGAATTGCCGATTGAATGGTATCTTGACTTACTCAACGAATTGCGATCCAGACACCCATCGATCGATCTCGATTGCTTTTCTCCAATCGAAATCGAAGGAATAGCGGAGGTTTGCGGCTTGTCAACAATAGATGTGTTGCGCCGCTTCAAGGATGCAGGAATGCACGGTTTGCCAGGAGGTGGCGCCGAAATGCTCGTCGATGAGGTAAGGTTGGACATTTCACCTAAGAAGGGTAGCGCAGATAATTGGCTCCGAGTCATGCAAGAGGCGCAGCAACTAGGTTTGACGACTTCAGCAACCAACGTAATCGGGTTCGGAGAGTCCAATCTTCATCGAGTCCAACACATGCAGCGGGTGCGTTCTTTGCAGGACGACAGCCTCGAGCAGGGTTTTGATGGTTTTACATCATTCATTGCATGGCCAGTTCAACTTGAAAACAATTCATTCGGAAAAAGAAATCGTGGCCAGAATCGCGTTGAATTGGGCGCGAGCGCTCACGAATATCTCCGTCACGTAGCGATTTCGAGATTATTCTTCGATAACATTCCTCACATTCAAGCCTCATGGCCTACTATGGGTATGGGGGTTGCTCAGATGGCTCTTTTCGCAGGAGCTGATGATGCAGGGTCTACGATGATGGAAGAGAATGTGGTATCGGCTTCTGGCACGACAAAAACACTTGCTGGAGAGGATGAATTGCAGTGGACGATTCTACGCGCAGGATTCGTACCACAGAAGCGTGATTCCGACTATCGACACCTCGAAACAGATGTCCTCAACGAAGGAATCCTGTCCTGTCCTCCACCGCTTCAACCGGCTTAATCAGTCCTTGGCGTCTTCCGAACGTGCCCCCCTTAGAGGCAATTCATCAATTATTACAGGCTCATCGGTCTGTGGCATGATCACTGGCTTCACCCACCTAACACTCGTTCCATTCCATTCTGCATGGACATGAATTTCCCAGTGGAAAGCGATTACAGATGAATAAATGGTTCCGGGCCAACGTTCCTCAGGTCCCTCTAGCCGTAAAGGAAACTCTGCACCAGATGGGACATAGGGTCCGAGCGCGCGAACTCTAAGGGGTTCCAGTAACAAAACTCGGGCGTGTTCGACAGGTAATGGCGTGGCTTCACCTACCCCCGTTCCATGCTCATCACCTGATGATATTCGCTTATCTGGAAGTGCAGTCGACATTCCGGGCGGTGGCTGACCTCCTTCCGGTCTGTCTAATGCTTGAAGCATGGTTTTCCTTTCTGGAATTGCTACCCCCGCTTGAAGGTGAAAACCGTCAGTCACAACACCCTCAGGCAGGTCAATACTCTGCACCTCCAACCAACCATCGCCAGTGGTGAAAGAGATATCTGGGTCATCGAGGGGTTTTGCGATGTACGCATTCTGCCGAGCAATATCTCTTGAATTTGCTATCATCCTAATTATGATTGGTAAAACGAAGATTGGAAAACTGATGAAGAGTAATTTTGGGTAATCCAAGGGCCCAATTTTGTAGGACCCTTGAGTTAACCACGAAAGGATTG
>CAXGBP010000141.1:0-3062 GCA_964007685.1 uncultured Candidatus Poseidoniales archaeon
ATTCCTGACTGTCGCAGTCGTAAAATTCGTTATCGTGCTCGTTCCAGTTGAGGCAGCCGGATAGAACCGGTGCGAACAGAACAATCACGAGCAAGGCGGCCGTTCCCCGCATGACCCCGACTTGAGGTGGTAGGGCTAAACCCTTGCTGGCCCAGCATCATCCAGTGAAGCGACGCAATTTGCGCTGAATCGGCTTAGAACTTCTCCATCCTCACGAGCGAGGGTGCATTCAATTTGGTCATCGGTTTTCATCGGGCCGACTCCTTTCGGTGTCCCTGTCCATATCAGATCGCCCGGCTCGAGGTCGTACCATCCAGCTAGATGTTTCACGAGGTCCGCCACCGAGTGAATCATCAGCGATGTCGAAGCATCTTGGCGTACCTCGCCATTAACACTCAATGTTACTCGCATGACTTCGTCACTGTAAGGCACCCAAGTACCCAGAACTCCGCTGCCTCGGAAGGCCTTGCCCTCGGTCCATGGCCAGCGCTTGTCCTTGGCCAAACTCTGCCGCGTTCGGTTAGTGGTATCGCAGCCAACGCACATTGCTTCGGGCTGCAAATCCTTGCCCAACCTTACGACCAACTCTACCTCATGGTCGATGTGCTCGTTGCCATGCATGAGTTCGATTGTGTTCGTTCCGTCTGCCGAGGCTTCAACGTGCGCGCTTGCGGGTTTGAGGAAGAATCGAGGATACTCCTCAGATATGTCTCCACCGATCTCAACCGCGTGCCCGGCGTAATTCCTGAAGCAGCACCAACCTAGTCCCATGGCCCGCCGTGTGGGTTCCCTGACTTGAGCAATACGGCTGGATTTTGCCTCACGCCATCGCGAGGATTCAAGGAGGTCCGGCTCACGAAGCACAGTAATGTCAGAGGATCCCTACCGCGTCCTCGGCGTCGGCAAGGATGCTACGGATGCGGAAGTCAAGCGATCCTATCGCAAGCTCGCCCGACAGCATCACCCCGATCGTAACCCGGGCGATGCGGCCGCTGAGGAGCGATTCAAGGCAATCCAAGCGGCCTACGATCTGATTGGAACCGCAGCCGCGCGCAAGGAATTCGATCAGCAACGACGTATCGAGGAAATGTTCGCCCGCGGCGGCAACCCATTCTCAGGATTCAGCGGTGCTGGGGGGCACGGCAGAGGCAGTAATCCATTCGTAGGGAGAGGTCAGGGTGCCGGCTTCGACTTCTCGGACATTCTCAATCAATTCATGGGTGGAAAGGGTGGTGGCGAACCTCAGTTCCAACAGCAAAGCCGCCAACAACGCCGACCCCAACAAGCGCCACCGTCCCAACGCGGTCCAGATATCGAGGCCGGCATCGACATCAACCTCCAACAAGCCTTGACCGGTACCAAAATCGAATTTGGCCATCGCCGTCTGCGTATTTGCAAACGCTGTGAAGGGACCTCATTCAATTCGCGCAAGACTTGCCCACAATGTTCGGGCAAGGGTGTTGAATCACGTTCCTCAACAATTACCGTCACCGTTCCAGCAGGCGCTCAACATGGCCAACAACTGCGCCTCAAAAAGATGGGACACGAACATCCGCAAGGAGAAGCCGGCGACCTCCTAATCACAATCCGACTCGATGCCGAAGAAGGACGGCGCTGGGAAGGCGGTCGTCTCATCCAAGAGGTCGCCGTACCATATTCCACCTTGATGCTGGGAGGTACAACCCGAATTCGCACACCCGCCGGCAAACGCGTGCAAATCGAGGTCGCACAAGGCACTCGCATCGGCGACCGCCGGCGATTAGCAAGCCATGGACACGACGGAGGACCTTTGGATATCGAGTTCGTTTTAGCCGAGCCGGAGAAGGTTACGAAGCAGCAGAAGGAAGCCCTCGATAGACTGCGGGAATCGGGACTTTGATGGTCACCAAGTATTACTGAAATCATCGGTTGTGTGAAAAGTAAAGCGCAGGAGGGGCGCATATGCACGAGGTTCGGGACTTTTCTTCAGTCGCCGATTCCCTACTTTCTCGCCGGGCTCAGGTGCATGCGATTATTCTCGTGATGAGCCTCGTGATGGTACCCGGACTGATGGCCAGTTTGACTCCGATTGACATCGAATCTTATGACATGGAATCGCCCGAACTCACTGCCTTCAAAGTGCTCAACGAAGACTTCGCTGCCTCCGAACAAACCTATGGCATCATGATCACTGTGCGAGAACCCAGTGCTGTTGCTGCGGGCCCCTCCGCGCCGCATATCGGGGCTGATGGCGAGATTCTTTTTGACCAGATTCCCTCGGTTCTCGAGCGGGTACCCTATCCTGGTGAATCGGCGGGGCTCGTCGGTGAGGGACTTCCACTTGGTGGGGTACTGAACCTCACGGTTCTTCGTGAAATCGAGTTGAAGACTGCGAGTGCGAATGAGGGTCCGCTTGGCGAATTCATGCGACCGATTGTCTCCTTACTCACAGGCGATGACTTCGAGGGCGCGCTCGCTTTGCCTGACAACCTCCGTGCTTTCATGGCGGGTGAATCCACGCTTACACGCGATACGGTCGATCTCTTCGGACAACATGTGCCAGCTCGGACGAATTGGGATGCTTGCGGTGATTTGGAGTGTCTGACTTACGATGACCCAAACCTGACTCAAGATCACATCGATCTCGCTGCGCACCGGATGATCATGAACTCAGACGGCGCGATGCTTCGTTGGCTTTCGACCGATCGCGGATTCACTCCGGATGAGAATAGCAGTATCATCGGCCCTATCGGCGGAAAGATGCTCGAGGATGGAAGCTTCGCCGAGGACATCACTTGGGGCCCTGGTCGATGGTCGGCCGGGACGACTTTGATTCTCTTACAATTGAGTCGAGATGCGCTGGAAGAGAGTGGATTTACCTACGCTTGGACGGACGCTCACCTTGAGGAGAGCGGTTACACATACAATGGCCTGAATCTTTTGACCACGCCGCCCGCTAATACCGCTGAGGAATGTAGGGCGGCTCTGGAGGCTGGAGAGCAGCCTTGCAGCGCCGAGTGGGCAGTCATCGCGATGGAAAAGAGCATGCGCACAACTGATGAGTTGACTGTGACAATGGTCAT
>CAXGBP010000142.1:0-3029 GCA_964007685.1 uncultured Candidatus Poseidoniales archaeon
TGAGGACAGCGGGGTAACCAAAGATGCCGTTCACCGCAACGAGAATGACTTTGCCCCCAAAACCAGCTCCGAAAAGCGTGCTCCATGAGGCCATGATAACGAGAAAGTGGATCCAGGCCTTGCCATTGACAACTTGCAGAGTCAGGCCTGTGAGGAAGCCAAGGCGTTCGGTATCCTCGGCGTCAACCGCTGCAGGCTTCGATGTCGCTACCTTCCAGCCAAGGTAAGCAATGTAGGCCGCGCCGATGTAAGTCAAGCCGAGGAATAAGTCCTCGTTTTTTTCGATGAAGACTGTTCCCACGCCTACTGCGATTCCTAAGATCGACCAACCGGCGAACATCCCAAGAGAGAGGGGTACTGTTGCGCGGAAGCCATGCTGCGAACCGTGAGCAGCACAGAGGAGGTTGTTAGGCCCGGGTGTGAAGCACATTGGCACAATGAAGACTAGCAATGCAAGGAAATCTGCTTCGTTCAAACCCTCACCTCGATTATGCGAGGGTTGCTAGGTGCGATTTCGCCTGAGCCAGAGCTGTAGCGATATCATTCCAAAGATCTTCAACGTCCTCGATGCCAACGCTCATACGAACGAATCCAGGAATAACTCCCGCTTCGTTCCGCACATCCTCGGGAACGAACATGTGACTGGAATTGAATGGGCACTCGACGAGGCTCTCAACTCCTCCTAGGCTAGTCGCTTCGAAGATGATGTCGAGGTTGCGCATGAAATTGAGCGCGGCCTCGTCGCCTCCCTTGACGATGAATGCCATCATGCCCGTTCCGCGTGGAATGATGCGCTGAGCAACCTCGTAATCTGGGCTTGATGGAAGACTTGGATGATTGACGTAATCAATCATGTCGTGAGCTTCGAGGCGGCGAGCGAGTTCAGCTGCATTCGCCGTATGAATCGGCATGCGCGCGTGGAGTGTACGCATGCCGCGCTCGAGCATATAGCACATGTGTGGGTCGGCTGCGCCGCCGAAGTGGACCTTCTTTGGGAAGATTTCCGCGACGAGGTCCTTGCGGCCGACGACGAGTCCGGCAATGAGGTCTGAATGCCCGCCGAGGTACTTTGTGCCTGAGTGAATCACTAGGTCGAAGCCGTAATCGATTGGATTACAGGCGTATGGTGAAGCGAATGTATTGTCAACAATTGCGATTAGTCCGTGCTTTTTGGCGATAGCAGCCATCGCTTCGAGGTCGCAGACCTTGATCACTGGGTTGGTGATTGTCTCTACATAGAGGATCTTGGTATTCTCTTGGATGGCTGCCTCATAAGAGGCTGGATCTCGCATGTCGGCCATTGTTACTTCAATGCCGAAGCGCGGCAGATCTTCTGTCATGAGGCCGTAAGTTCCACCGTAGCAATCCGCACTGGCGACCATGTGGTCGCCGCTTGATAGAAGACCCATCAGAGTGGTTGAAATGGCTGCCATTCCGCTAGCGAATGTCTCACCGTCCTCTGCGCCTTCGAGTTGTGCGAGCTTCATCGCCACGCCCTCTGAGTTGATGCTCGAAAGGCGCGAATAGAGAGCTGTGTGCTGAGCGCCGGCAGCCCAGCCAGCATAGGCTTCATCGGTAAGTTGGTAGGTAGATGATAGGAAGATGGGAGTGACTGCTGCTCCTTCGACATTCTGTGTGCCTGACCAAACCGCGCGGGTTGCGAATTCCTTGTCGGAATGTTTCTCGTTCATGACCCCCCGAGGAAGGGGGTGGAAATCAACTGAACGCCGAACATCTGTAAAAATCGTCGAAAAATTGACGGGTATTTCTTGATATTCCGACGTTTCGTCGGTATTGTTGAAATAGGACCGACACATCAAAGGAAGACATGGCGATGGACGAACTGGACGAAAAGGACGTTCGAATCATGGATATCTTGAGGGGAGATTCGCGAAGAAGTACTCAATCGATAGCAACCGAATTGGACATACCTCGTGTCACGGTTTACGACCGGATTAGGCGAATGCAAGAGAAGGGACTGATTCGCAGATTTACTGTCGAAATGGGGGCTGATGAGATGGGTTGGAAGTTGAATGCCTTCATTCTAGCGAATTGGCATGGAGATCGTGGGTTGACAGATCGTCGCGAAGTCGCGAATGAGATTTGTGACCACGACTTCGTGAAGAGTTGTCATATCGTTACAGGACAATGGGATTTCGTTATCGAGGTTGTTGCTCGCGATATGGAGGATCTAGGAGATTCTATTCTCGACCGATTGTCCTCTATCGAAGGCATGGGGCATACTCAGACGATGGTCTCGTTCTACGATTTCGAAGGGCCAGCGAGTTGGTTGGCTAGCTGGTGAGGAACGCCTTACTCATTGATTCAGGCTGCTTAATGCCCTCATCTGCCATGTCTGTCCGCCCGCGTGCGAGGCAATCAATTCGAGGGAGAAGTTTGAATGCCCGACGACACTCGACGGTTCTGCGGTGCTACTGTGATTGACTACACACAACCAATCGACACCGGCGAAGTGCCCGAAAATGGGGGTGACTTCGATGTCATTGTTGTGGGTGGTGGCCCTGGTGGTTCTGCGGCAGCAGCATACAATGCAATGAACGGATGCAGAGTCTTGCTGATCGAGAAAGAAGTGTGGCCGCGAGACAAGGTCTGCGGTGATGCTGTTGGTGGAAAATCGCTCTCTCACGCGAAGGAGCTCGGTGTTCTAGATCTGGTCGACGCTTCTCCTCACTACGTAGTTGACTCAATCGTCTTCGGCAGCACAAACGGCTCCGAAGTCCGAGTAATGCTGCCGAAGGAAGCCTATGCTGCCAAAGGCTTGCAATCTGGCTATGCACTACCGCGCAAGCAATTCGACTGGCTGATGTTCTATCGCTCCCAGCAGATTGTTCGCGAACACGGAGGTTCGGTCATCCAAGGTTTCAGCGTGCTGGAAGTCACTCACGAAGGTGAGGGGGGGTCCGCCCACATTACTGGAGTTCGTTGCAAAGCAGGCGGCAAGAGAGGTGATGGCCCCGAACTTACCTTCACCTCGCGAGTGACCATTGGCGCGGGCGGCTACAATTGCC
>CAXGBP010000143.1:0-3008 GCA_964007685.1 uncultured Candidatus Poseidoniales archaeon
GCCAACAAAGGTGACCTAATCACTACTGAAACTTGCCCGCAGCACCTCACTTTTGACGAAAATGATGTCGAGCGAATCGGCACACGTCTGAAGATGAATCCGCCGATTCGCTACGCAGCAGATCGCGAGACGCTGTGGAAGCGACTGAAGGACGGAACAATCGAGTGCATAGCGACCGATCACGCACCTCATACCCTCGAGAACAAGGCCCTCGGCTTCCCCACCGCTCACTCAGGAATGCCCGGAGTTGAAACCTCGCTGCCTTGCATGTTGACTCACGCGGCAGATGGAATGTGTTCAGTCGTTGATGTCGCGCGCTGGATGTGTGAAGCGCCCGCGCGCGTCTACGGGATGCAGAACAAGGGACGACTCGTCGAGGGTTACGATGCAGATCTCGTGCTGGTTGATATGGACTCTCGAAGAGTCGTCCAGGACTCAGACACATGGACTCGCGTCGGCTGGACACCATTTGCAGGACGCGAGCTCACCGGCTGGCCGATGTACACCATTGTCGACGGACAGGTGGTCCACAAGCGCGTGGCAGGTGGACCGCTCAGAGGCACTGTAGTGGCAGCACCGGGAAGCGCTGGCCGTCCGCTCAAGTTCTCCTGAACTAACTCAAGATTCGGAAGTATCGCCAGCAGAACCCGTAGAAGTATCACCATCGGCATCCTCGCCATCGGAGTCTCCTCCCTCTTCGGAGTCAATTTCCTTAGAGTCAGGATCCTCGCAATCGTCGCACTCCTCTTCGTAATACCACGAAGGCATCTCGTGACCGGGAATCTCAAGGTTCTCCATTTGCACAAGGTCAGCGGTCCTGTGAACCGTCACACCGAGCGCAGAGAAGGCGTAGACATAGTCACCCATGAAGATAGAGCGGCGGATGTTGGTCGAGTAAGAGTACCACCAATTCGTCTCGCTGTCCTCATTGTTGTAGAACGGTGAGTGGTCGACCTCGCCGTGCTCGGAGAGAGTTAGATTCTCGGCGTCGACCTCGATCAACTTGAGCATCGAGACATACTCGTAACCACCGTAGTGACTGGTCTCATCATACACGTATCGGTATGTTGAGAGAGGTACTGCAAGCAGATTCTCAGCTTCCCAGTAAGTGAATGCCTTGTGCTCATAGGTAGCTTCTGACCATGACCATGACCAGCCACAGGAGCGAACATCCTCGCAATTCTCATCGGTGTAAGCGGGAGTCAGCGGCATTGACGCGGCTAGAGTTGGATTGGTCGGGTCACTGACATCGAAGAGTGAAATCTGCGTAGTCGACCAGTCCAAGCCCAAACCATCTGGTCCACCAGCGATTCCAATCGTCAGCAGAGTGTTCTCATCGACCGGATGAATGTAGGTCGATACACCTGGAATCTCCAATTCACCGAGAATCGTCGGATCGGTAGGATCCGAGAGGTCGATGACCCAGAGAGGGTCCATGTTGCGGAATGTCACAAGATATCCACGATCACCGACGAAGCGAGCGCTCCAAATGCGCTCGCCAGGTGCTATTCCGTCAATCTTGCCAACCTCCTCGAGGCTGTCGACACCATCGTACTGTAGAACGGTCACACCATTGGTTGGACCGGTGAACACCGGCTCACCAGTCTCGGGGTCGGTCTCCTCAGACAGCCACCAGCGACCCCACATGTCGGAGGTCGTAGCCACACGAATCGAACCATCATACTCGGACATCGAGAACTGATCTTGAACAGTGCCATCAACACGACCTGAACCAAGATAGCTCGTAGTAGTCGTGTCAGAAATATCGAAGGCGTGGATATTCGTAGCGTCATCCCACGCTGAATTGCGCCAGAACCACCACCAATTGTTGGCTGGCTCAGCAAGAACTAGGACATCCTGCGAGGCGTAGACATGAGCCCAAGATGAAGCGATGTGATCGACTTCGACCTCGACATCAGATTCGAGCAATTGGAATGTCATAATCGTCGTGAAGCCCTTTGAGACACTGTCAGTGCTCGCAGCGAATTCTGAGCAGTCCTCCGAAGTCGTGGGAAGTGAAATTAGGCCCGAGTTCGTCATCTCATACATGTGTGGAGCGAAATCGTCGAGTGTTAGGTCGTTGATGACGTCCTCGTTATTCTGAATCGTGTCCGATAGATGGTACTCCCAAGCACTCTTCCTATCGTCCTCATTCTCTAGTTGCCAGTAATCATTAGGGAGGTCGACCCAGTAGCGCAGTCCCTCGAAGTTTGCGTAGTTGTGAGTAACCGAACGAACCGTGCCATCAACCATTCGAGCAGTGTGATAATTGCCCTCGATGAAGAGTTCCCGCTCAACCTCGGGAGCAGCCCTGTCTGTGATATCTACAACGGTATATTTGACGAGATTCTGGACGCGGTAATAGGTGTAAACATCCTCGCCCTCGCCCCACTGAACCTCCTCTATTAGCAACTCTCGCAGCGGGTGGTCCTCGGGTAGATTCCAGGCGTAAATCATCGAAGCGATGACCATCCTGTCACCATCGATCATCATTTGCAGCGGACTACCCTCAATCTCCATCTCAGAAGTGAGACTTACTTGCCCAAACTCTGGAACATCCATGATGACAAGGCTTTGTCCATTGAGCATGTAGATGTGGTAACCATCGGTCTTGAGGAAATCCGCTTCGTCTACACCGGCTTCCTGATTATTGGTCTCAGAAAATTCCCCTTCACGAGTTGAAGATGACGCTGAACCTGAATTGTCGGCTGCAGACTCAGGAGCTCCATCCATCATAGCAACATCGTCCTCGGCTCCAAAGCCCCAACCCCAGTTCCAGCCGACCCAGTGGTAGTAGGATTCCTGGTCTAAGCGGACGAGCATTTCGTCGTATAGAGCGTTCTTGAGGTCTAACAAGAGTGCGTCGCACTCATCGTAGGATTGGAGCGTCGGCTGTGTTCTCGTTCTGTCTGGAAGATCCAACTTCGGGTAATCATCAGAGATTATGTCGATGGTTCTGTCGAACTCATCCTCGATATCATCGATTGCTCCAAGGCAACCTGAAGTCA
>CAXGBP010000144.1:0-3002 GCA_964007685.1 uncultured Candidatus Poseidoniales archaeon
CGACCTTGGCCCAGAATCAATCCTTCTTCGTAACGCGCCTAAAGCCGATTGTGATATCCTCATCGCCACCCTCATCGGGATCATCGACATTTACACCAACAGCGGTCAGATGCTTCTGCACCTGCGCGAAAGCGCTCATCCCTCGAGCAGACTTTCGGGGTATAGGGAGCCTATTACGGCAAATAAGATAGGTTTCAGACGAAGAATTTCGACTCGCCATTGGTGCGAATCTCTGAACATTGCTAAACCGGTCTTTCGCCGCTTGAATCAACCCTTCAATCCCAACGCCTTGGAAGATTTTAGTCACGAATGAGCCGCCAGGGGCAAGCATGTCCATGGCGACATCGAGAGTCATCGTCGAGAGTTCAAGTGAAATCGCTTGATCCGTGTCATAGCGGCCGGTGAGCTTTGGGGAAATATCGGAGAGAACCACGTTTAATTCGCGTCCGTCAAGTAACTCTATGATGCGTTCAATGGTCTCAGGATGAGTGATATTTCCTTGAATGACACTCGCTCCTTCTACCGGAGAAGTTGATTTCAGGTCGACGCCGATGATTTGTCCTTCCTCACCGGATTCCTCCACACTCACTTGTGTCCAACCTCCGGGGTGGCATCCGAGGTCGAGAATAGCGTCTCCTTCTCGGATAACTTCGAACTTCTCCTGGATTTGCTTGAGTTTGTATGCTGAGCGCGCGCGGTAGCCTTTCGATTTGGCTTGGCGACGCCATGGGTCGCGCCGATTCTCCTGATACCAGCGCTTGCTCATGCGCGCTCGTCCAGCCGATTAGTTATGAATCCGAGGCGTGTGAGTCGGCTTCGAGCGCTACTCACAAGCCGATTTCTTGGATGAGCGCACGCGCCGTGTGCCGAATAGCATCTTCAGAGTGCATGTTCGGCACGAAACCTGTTGAGAATAGATATCCGACTTCGAGGCTGGTCTTGGGCACATCCCCTGCCCAACCTCGGTCTCCTCCTGTGTATTCTATCGATACGTTGTCGAAGCCAGATTCCTCGACGACGATTTCGGCGATTCTGCGAACTGAGCAAGTATCGCCGGTGCCGAGATTGTAGAGGTTGACCGACTCGTCGACCTGATCGACGAGATGAACCATTGCTCGAACACAATCCTCGGCCGACATGTAGGACTTCTCTTGCAGGCCATTACCAAGAACTTCGAGGCGACTCGGATCGCGCTTGAGTTTGTGAATGAAATCGAAGATGACTCCATGAGTTCCGCGCGGACCGACGATATTGGCGAAGCGATGAATCCACGCCTTGGCTCCGAAGGTGCCGCACCAGGCTGTGATTAGCGCTTCACTGGCGAGCTTGCTCGCACCGTAGAGCGAAATCGGTTTGACCGGCCCATAGGTCTCGGGTGTAGGCATGACGCTCGCCTCACCATATATCGCGCTCGAGGACGAGAAAGAGATGCGCTCGACGCCAGCGTGTCGCATGGCCTCTAGCACATTGTAAGTAGCCACTGTGCCCTGTCTCAGGTCTGTATCGGTGACTTCGGTACCGAGTCTGATGTCAGGATTTGCTGCCAAGTGATGGACGGTATCTATGCCTTCCATCGCAGCCTTTACCGCGTCGAAGTCGAGGAGATCTGCCTTGACGACCTCGACTCCTGAGCGACCATTGTGGTGCGCGAGAAATTCTTCGCGCCCACTCGAGAAATTATCCAGCACGCGCACACTCTTACCTTGTGCGACCAATGCATCGACTAGGTGCGAACCGATGAATCCAGCTCCCCCTGTGACTAGTTCCATGGTCGCGCCACCTTGACTTCCACTTTGAGACATTCGCCGAAAAGACATCTCTTGCATCAAGCGCTTTGATACTAATTCTGGCTCAGTCCTGTAGTTGGTTTAGGCAGATTGTAAATCAATGCCAAGCACTGTTTTCGCGCCGCTCGCGCAGCATCCAGACAGTCACCAGATAACCGATTAAGGCGAGGTGGGCTACGGTGCAAAATGGGCAGATATGCTTCACCACAACCACCTCGATCCCGATGAGTAAGAACAGGAAGGGAACTCCAGCAAGACCCATCCACCAAGCGTAGTTGACGTATTTGCTGACCCACTTTGCGTGCATGTCCATGCGTAGGCAGAGAATGAGGAAGAATAAGGCCGCAAAAGCAGCCAGTCCCAAAGAACCCCACGACATCCCGAATAGGTTGTTATAACGAGGGTCTCCAATCACTGAACCACACTGCACAAGGCCTTCAGTGGCACAGAATTCCCCACCCAATGGGTTACGAACCATATCGTTGTATATCACCCAAGTCCAACTCGAAGCAAGGATTCCTGTAATCGTAAATGCGAGACTTCCATCAAGCATCCTGAGAGTTCCTTCTGCACCGTCCTTCGCTCTTCCATTTACGAATAGGAAGGACGAGCCGAGCAGAGCCGCTACGAAGAACAACAAGACTGGGTCTGTGAGCGCGCTCGCCATTCACTCACCTCCGAGCAGGCGAGCCAGAGCGTTGCCAACCTCTTCCCCAGGTGGGTGATTATCGCTCTGAGCCTGATTCCAGACGACAGTTCCTTCGCCATCAAGAATTACGCTGAATGGAGTTCCAGGTAACTCCCAATCTCCAGCAATTGAGTTCGTGAGGTCATCGACATACATCCAGGTGTGTGCTTCTCCCGGCCTCTCCGCGCAATTCTTGCGACCTGAATAGCATCCATCGCCATTGTTTTCGTTATCGCCGAAAGGCGTCTTGTCGCGGAAGGCCTCGACCTCTTCTCTACTACTGTCGTGGCCGGTTATTTCAAGAGAAACCATGACATTGATGAAGATGACATCTTCATGGAATGCTTGGTGCATGTTGGAGAGTTCCGTACCCTCCGCCCAGCAGTATGGGCAGTCAGTATCGAGGAAATTGATGTAGACTAAGCGACCATCATAAATCTCACTCAGACGTACTTCTTCCCACGCTCCGCCAGTGTAAGCGGAAGCGATGAAATCCGGCGCTAGCGAGCCTTCTTCTGGCCCTACGT
>CAXGBP010000145.1:0-2955 GCA_964007685.1 uncultured Candidatus Poseidoniales archaeon
CCCTCGCAACAGGCCTCTACGACTCTTCGGCAGCGCGGGCATTCCATGTGTTGCCGCATCGGCATGGCTGCGCCGCGGAATCCACATTCGCATAGAATCGCGGCGCAGTGATCGTGGTCCACGAAGCGCTTCGCCCTCGTTCAGCCCAAATGGCTTACTCAGGATTTGAGGTCGTTCAGTTCGTCTTGCAGATGCTCGGTCAACCAATGGTGCAGAGCATCACTGCCCATTTCGACGAGAGTTGAATTTAGGAATGCGGCGATGAGTGCGTCGCGAGCCTCCGAGGTATCGTAGCCTCGCGACTCCAAGTAGAACATCTGATCCTCATCGACCGGTCCGTTGGCAGTACCGTGGCCGCAGCCAACGACATCATGCTCACTGACTTCGAGTTCAGGAATCGAGTCGGCTTCGGCCTTCTCGGATAATAGCAGATTGTGGAAGAGTTGGCCTGCGTCAGCACCCCTCGCTCCCTTGGCGACTCGGAGCATTCCGGTTCCAACCGTGCGAGAGTTACCACCGCAAGCCGAGTGCCAATCGAGGCGACTGAATGTCTCGGGAGCGTCGTGATGAATCTCGACGTGATGGTCGAGGTGCATATCGCTTGCCGATAGGATCGAGCCGAGGACATTCAGATGGCCGCCGGTCTCGCCCATTTTGTAGCGAAGGTCAGCCTTGGTACGCTCGCTTCCCGAGCTGACCGTTCCAGCCTTGACCTGCGCGTCGCGTCCAATTGCAATACTGTCGACGCGTAGAAGAGTCCCGGAATCGGTGTGACCGATGACCACATCGTTCAGAATAGAGCCATCACCGATTCGACCGCTGCGCAAGACTCCTGTCCAAGGCGCAGCGCCACTAATCTGTGTAATCAATTCGAATTCGCAGTGACGGCCGATATCGAGGGCAAGGTGCATAGCACATGGAGAATCGCCTGTGTCGATGTCGAGAACGATTGGTGCACTGGCGACGAAATTATTCTCTGTGCGAAGTGTGTAAACCGAGTCGCCAGCGGCGGCGCGGATGAATGAAGAAGTCACCTCATCGGATTCTGGAAGAACCTCAGCGCCGACAATTCCTTCTTCTATCGAGATACCGATCAAAGCCACATTCTCATCTAGACAAGAGAGAGTAAGTTTTGGTGCAGCAGTGGATGGAATTTCGCTCAAATCGCCGCTAGGATGAACTCTCTTCCAGGGTGTGTAACGCCACAGATGGTCCGCCTTGTCAGGCTCCTCAAGAGACTTGTAGAGACTCGCAGCATCCATGTTTAATTCACCAATCTGCTAATCCCCTGCGCTCTCTTTGCCTCTGTAGTATATTTTCAGCGGCAGAAATTCAGCCAATGCTTCCTTCCATTTCGAGGGCCATCAATTTATTGAGTTCTACCGCGTATTCCATTGGAAGTTCACGGGTAAAAGGCTCAAAGAATCCGTTGACAATCATCGCCAGAGCCTCCTCTTCTGCGTGCCCACGACTCATCAGATAGAACAGCTGCTCATCGCTCACCTTCGACACACTTGCCTCGTGCTCACAATGTGCAGTTGGGTTGGCTACCTCCATGGTAGGATAGGTGTCTGAGCGCGAATTTTCGTCGAGGATGAGCGCGTCACAGACTACATTGAGTTTGCAATTTTGTGCTTTCGGTGAGACTGTAACAAGTCCGCGATACGAACCGCGTCCTCCGTCCTTTGAAATCGACTTCGAGAGAATCTTCGAAGTGGTGTTGCTTGCGAGGTGATGGATCTTGGCTCCAGCATCTTGGTGCTGACCTTTTCCTGAATATGCGACTGAAATCACCTCGGCGTGACTGCCTTCTCCTTTGAGAATGACAGATGGATATTTCATCGTCAGCCTGCTGCCGATGTTGCCATCGACCCATTCGATTTTGGCGTTCTTGTGGGCGATGCCGCGCTTGGTCACCAAATTGTAGACATTCGTGCTCCAATTCTGCACCGTGCTGTAGCGGATGTGAGAGCCGGGGAGTGCAATGAGCTCGACGACAGCGGAGTGGAGTGAATCGGTAGAGTAGGTTGGGGCTGTGCAGCCTTCGACGTAGTGGATACTACTACCCTCGTCAGCGATGATTAGAGTACGCTCAAACTGACCCATATTCTTCGCATTGATACGGAAATATGCCTGAACGGGCATCTCGACGTGGACGCCCTTTGGGACGTAGATGAATGAGCCACCAGACCAAACAGCGGTATTCAAAGCGCTGAATTTATTGTCTTGGTAAGGAACGACTGAACAAAACCACTTCTTGACGATTTCAGGGTATTCTCGCAGTCCTGAATCCATGTCTAGGAAGATGACTCCTTGCTGTTCGAGGTCTTCTCGAATCGAGTGGTAAACCGCTTCGGATTCGTACTGCGCGGTGACTCCCGAGAGCCATTTCTGCTCAGCCTCGGGAATACCGAGTTTGTCGAAGGTGTTCCGGATGGCCTCGGGAACATCATCCCAGTCATCCTCCGTGCCTTCGCCCGAGCGTAGAAAGTAGCAAATCTTGTCGAAATCGATATTTTTGAGCATCGACATATTTCCCCAAGTCGGCATCGGCCGGTTCTCAAAGTGATGGTAGGCCTTGACGCGGATTTCAGTCATCCACTCAGGCTCGTTCTTGATAGCTGAGATATCGCGGACGACCTGCTCGGAGAGGCCGAAATCGAATCGAATTGTGGCGTTTTCAGGGTCATGCCAGCCGGCCTTATACTCGCCAACTGCATCACGTGCTTCTTTTGCTGCCATTTTTTCACCACTTTTTTTTCTTTGAATCACTCACGCAGCGGTCTCGGCTTCGTCCAACGATTCGTCAGTATGGCCTTCATCGAGCCAATCATAACCGCGCTCTTCGAGCTCGAGGGCGAGTTCTGGTCCCCCGGTCTTGACGATTCGTCCCTTGATCAGTACGTGCACCTTGTCGGGCTGGACATGTTCGAGGATTCTGGAGTAGTGAGTGAT
>CAXGBP010000146.1:0-2951 GCA_964007685.1 uncultured Candidatus Poseidoniales archaeon
ATGGTGAAGAAAGTAATTGGGCGTAGAACCCACATTGCCACACTTCCATTCTGGACTGCATACCTCGCTCTACCATTCGCAGACCTATCATCCTCAATCACAGGTAAGAGACCGTCATTCAGCAAGGGGAGCATTCATGCACTTGCCGTCCAGTGTAGGGATATTCCAGGAGACCTCGCTCGAGATCAAATTGACCATAAATCAAGACCTCTCGAACAAACAATACTTGATTCTGTTAATTGGTTGAAGGAACATGGACAGGTACGGTTCTGATGCTATTTGTCAGTGAATCGGATTACCGATTGATATCGTTATTTTGGATTGGTCTCGCAATTGCGGTTCTTGTCGCTCTGGTATTCTTCCGCGCACCTTACGGGCGACATGAAAGAAAGGGTTGGGGAGCAAGGATTCCAGCTAGAACCGGTTGGATTCTGATGGAAACGGTTCCAGCCATCTTTCTTTCTGTGATGCTTTTCCTCGGTTCAAACAGAGAACCAGTCGTCTTACTATTCTGGGCTGCATGGACTGCTCACTACATCAACAGGGCTTGGGCCTGGCCTGCACGCGCTCGTATTTCAGGAAAGATGATGCCACTTAGTATCGTCTTCATGGCCCTGTTCTTTAATGGTGTCAACACATGGTTGAATGGAATGTGGTTATTCGAATTAACTCCTAATTATGGTCTCGATTGGTTAATTGATCCAAGATTCATAATCGGCGCGATAATTTTCATTACTGGTATGGTAATCAACATCAAATCAGACGATATTCTCTTTGCTCTACGCGATGATGGTTCTACAGGATACAAAATCCCGAGAGGCGGGTTATTCGAGAAGGTGTCATGCCCAAATTATCTTGGAGAAATCATCGAATGGGCAGGGTGGGCAATCGCTACTTGGTCGCTTGCAGGTGCGACCTTTGCGATATGGACAGTGTGTAATCTCGCTCCTAGAGCCCTTGCCCACCACAAATGGTACAAGGAGGAATTTGAAGAATATCCAGAAGACCGAAAGGCACTGGTTCCTTTCTTACTTTGAATCAAACCAAACGGTGCATTCGACTCAACGGAATACTAAGTGAATCGAGGTCATTTGGAATCTCTATTCCTGTTAATTCTGAATTCAAGGAAAGGCCTTGCTCCTTCTTGACCCTCCATATCTCAGAGTTGAATTCCATCACCGCATCGGTGATGGATAGCCAATCTTCAACGCCATCGTCAATGTCTCCTTCGGGTAGAATGGGGAATGATTCAGCCTCGACTGCAGAGCGCTCGTAAAGAGTTGAAGAAATATGGTGACTGAAGAAGGGGCAAATCGGGGAGAATGCATCCAATAGATCACGAACTATCCTGTGAATTGTCCACGCAGCAGCCTCATCACCATCGTATAATCGGGATTTAACCATCTCGAGCCAGTGACTCGGTAGTACACCCGTTGCAAAATTTTTCAGAGATTGCGCTGCGGTGTAAATATCAATCTCTGACCACGCAGTTTCAACACGAGCGAGAACTTGGTTGAACTCCGCAAGAATCCACTTGTCCTCTGGTTCGAGAGACTCAGGAATCGAATCAAAATCATCAGGCACAGGGAATTGTGAGGCGAAACGAGCCACGTTGAACATCTTGGTCAGTACCCCGAAGTATTTCTGCTCAATCTCTTCTGGATTGATGTGGAAATCATCGCCGACTTGAGCATCGCAGGCCTTCCACAAGCGGAAACACTCCGAACCAATTTTGTTAGCTCGCAAATTGACAACCTTATCCGGACCACGAACCTTCCAGGAACCTGTGCGGCCTCCGGCACCACATTCGAGAACTGAATCAGCATCGATACCATTTCCAAGTGATTTCGACATCTTTCGTCCCCAAGGATCCATGCCGAGTCCATCTATCCAGACGTGCTTAAATCCGGGAGAATCTAGGAGCAAGGCGCTCTTGAGAAGAGTGTAGTAAAGCCAGGTCCGGACAATCTCCTTTCCTTGAGGTCTAATTCCAGTTGGGAAGGCCTTCTCGAAAACTTCGGGTTGAGAGAGATAACCCGATACATAGAGATTGGAATTGGAAGAATCCATCCAGGTATCGAATACTTTCTCTTCGCCGACGACTTCGCCGAGTTTCTCACGCAGATCGTCCCAAGAGCCTAGATCTTCGCGAGTTTTTCGGTCTAGGACGCGACTGCCGTCGGGTGGACCTTCTCGCCACGGTTGGACATAGATTCCAGTGGGTGGTGTGATGACTTTTGAACCGTCTTCAGCATACCAGATAGGCACCTCTGTGTGATACCATCGTCGGCGACTGATGGGCCAGTCGATGCTGATATTATCCATCCAATCGAGGAGGAATTGTTTGTTACGTGGAGGATGAAATTCAATATCCTCGATTAGTTCTTTCATCCTGCCTTGAATGTGAGTTTGACGGACATACCATTCTGTTAGCAGGATGATCTCGACGGGGTTCTTACCTCGTTCGCTTACCGGAACTTCCTGATCTTTTTCGACCATTGCGACTATTCTTCCGGCTGCCTCAAGGTCCTCGATTACCTTCTCTCTGGCTTCTGCTACTTTGAGCCCAGCGTAAGGGCCAGCAACTTCAGTCATTCTTCCGTCAAGGTCGATTGCTTGGAAGGGAGTTAAGGCGAGTTCTCTGAATACCGCAACGTCGTTTTGATCCCCGAATGAACATACCATCAAAACTCCTGAGCCGAAATCAGATTTGACCGAAGGATGTGTTCTGATTTCGACCGTCGTCGAACGACCATTCGTGTCAATTGGAAGTTGAATTTTTTCTCCGATGAGTTCGCTATAACGCTCATCATCTGGGTGAACAACGATCACTCCGCAAGCACAAATTAATTCGGGGCGAGTGGTCGAAATGACAACGTCCTGACCTCCTTCTGTAGTCCAACGGACGTCAATCAATTTGGTACGGCGCTGCAAGCGCTCAACCTCGGCAT
>CAXGBP010000147.1:0-2947 GCA_964007685.1 uncultured Candidatus Poseidoniales archaeon
TCAGAAAATGATCTATGGCGAATGGCTCGCGAAAATTCAGAAGAAGCGCCCGAAATTCTTGCTCTTGTTGGGCGAGATCCAGCCGCATCATTAGACGAAGTAATAGCGGCTGGAGGTTTGATTTGGCTACTCGACGGGGCGAAGTATCCTGTCAATATTGGCTTCTGCATCCGCACCGCTGAAGTCTCAGGGGCAGCAGCTGTTGTGGTTGTCGGAGAACTAAACAATTCTGAGCGAAGCGCGGCCAAGCGCGCTTCGATGAAAGCACACAGATTCATCCCGGTATTCTGGCAATCCGCGAGCGAGTCAATACTTACAGCCAAGTCCGCAGGATACCGAATTATCGCCCTAGAAGACATTGGCGACAAGGCACCATGGGATGTTGATATGACAGGCCCAGTCCTCCTAATCGTTGGGGGTGAGCGCGCAGGAATCAGTGAGGAAGTTCTCGCGCTTGCTGACGAAATCATTCGCATTCCAATGAGCGGTTTTGTCCCTTCATTCAATCTCCAAGCACCCCTCAGCGCAGTAGCAATCGAAGCCCAGCGCCAGCGTTCCCAGTGAGACTATCCCACGCTTGTGGAATTAGTTCAGTTCAATGAGCGTGCAGGTCGCCGACGAGGAGAAGAATTGCCAACATCAGCGCTACACCGATTAGCACATTCAGAAGTGCTGCCTTTCCGGTCTCTGGTGAATGAACATCAGGTAGAACATCCACAGTCGCAACATAGAGGAATGTGCCACCGCTAAACAACATTGCCAATCCAAGCATATACTCTTCAATATTCTGAAGCAGAGTGAACGCTACAAGAATCATCACTGGTGTGGCCCAAGCGAACAATATCACATCTCGCCACGCATCGCGGCTCTCACCACGTTCGTGCAGACTGAAAACTCCGACACTGAACGCAGCCGGGACTTTGTGGGCGAGCACGGCGATAAGAACCAGCAACCCAACCTCGGCGTGCTCGGTAGCCGCGGCCGCACCTATCGCCAAACCATCGGTCGCGGCATGAATGGTTAGCCCAATCACTACCATCAGTGCATTCTCTGGATGGTGAACATGGTCATGACCATGCGAATGAGAATGATCGTGATGTTCCTCATGAACAGAGTGGCCGATTCCAGAGCATTCGAGAACCAACATGAATAGGAATCCAGCGAGAATCGCACCACCAAGGGCCAAGCCCTCGGCTCCTCCTTCGGCGATATGGAATCCTTCAGGAATCACTACGAGCATCGCTGAAGCAATCAGAACGCCAGCGGCGATGCCAGTCAGCCGCTGCAAGAATCCCTCACGCTTGTCTAATCCACTTAGAATTGGCAGACCTCCCGCTACTAGACCGACCAGCAGAGTCAGGGCCGCAAGGTCGTAAGGAGCGGGCAACATAGACAATGCCTCGCTACTCCTTTCTCCTTCTCAACTTAACGACGAACGGAGATGTTCCCCATCGCCTTCAAGGGGTGTCGTGCTCGCGCCTTCTTCGTGGAGATACCTCCAGAACTCCAATCGATGCTCGACGGCGAGCTCGGTCCGACCAAGCAGAAGGCAGCTCGATTGGTTGTCGACCTCGCCGCCTCCGCTGGAGCCAGCGAGTTCACTCGCTGCACACACGCGCATGTATCGGGGGTGAGCGTAATTACCGGAGGGCTTGGTTTGAGGCGTTTCTTGTCGGATTTGTCTGGTGATCCAGAGGGTGTTGTGTCGATTCCTACGACGTTGAATTCGGCAGGCTGCGACCGTGAGCAGGTGGAAGAGATGGGTATAGAACATGCAAATTTTCTCGAACATCAATTCGAGATTATTCAGGCCTATTCGGAGCTTGGAATCGAGGCGACTTTGTCTTGTACTCCATACGATCGAGGCATCGAAATGGAAGATGGAATCGGCTCTTGGGCCGAGTCCAACGCAGTCTGCTTCTCCAACTCCTACACTTCGCTGATTACAAACCGAGAATCAGGGCTCTCCGCCCTTGCCACCGCACTGACTGGATGGGCTCCTCTCTGGGGACTTCACCTTGAGTCTAATCGTGTTCCTAACATCCTTGTGCGCGTCGAGTGCGCGATGGAAGATTTGGCTGATTGGTCGATTCTAGGCGATTGGATGGGGATGCAGGTACGCCCTGATTGGAGTCTTCCTTGGGGGATGATGCCGCGACTGGTTGGTTTGCCTGCTGATGCAAACTTCGAGATGCGCAAGGCGCTTACCGCTGCCGCAGCGAATTACGGCTGTCCGATGCTGTGGGCTGATGGCCTGACAGCCGATGCCCCTGAGGTTGATTCGTTTGAGGGAGAACTTGTTTTTGGTGAGGCGGAGCTGGCTGAGCGTTATGCTGACTTGGCTCCGACTGGAACTGTCGATCTTGTTGTGATTGGTTGCCCGCAGGCGAGCGTTGGCGAGGCGCGAGCAACCGCAGCAGCAGTCAGGGCTCGAATGGAACTCAGTCAGCGTATTCCTGACCGTCGATTGTGGGTTTTCACAAGTGGTTACAACTACGATTTATTGGAGGCTGACGGCACTGTGGCTCTACTTGAGGAGGCAGGTGCACTGGTGTTGCGAGACACTTGTCCGGAGGTGACTCCGTACAATCGCTCGAAGTACAATCATCTGTTGACTAATTCACTGAAGGCTGAGCATTATCTGAAGAGCGGGCTCAATCGTTTGCCGACGAGCGTCGCGCGAATCGAGGATTGCGTGGCACATGCATTTGACCCTAATTTGGCGACTGGAGATCGACCAATTCTCGGTGCAAAGGGCGTCAAAGCGATGGCCACGAATAAGACGAGGCAGACCGGAGAGGCTGTGATGACTGGACATGGCATTCCTAGTCAGAGTGACTGGAAGATTCGTGGAAAAGCGATGGTTAGCGATGTGCCGATTACCTACCTTGGCTACGTGAACCGTGACACTGGGGTTATCGAGGAACCTGGGCATCCGCTTGATGGG
>CAXGBP010000148.1:0-2944 GCA_964007685.1 uncultured Candidatus Poseidoniales archaeon
ATGGGATGCATGATTGGAAACTCAAGCCGTCCAGCCGCCTCAGCGCAAGCGGCATCCAAGACCAATCTCCAGCCGCCCGAAAGCGACAACACGCGCGGCATCCGTAAATCAGCCAGTAGAGATTTCTCAAGAGAGTCGAGGGTGTGGTGCAGAGTCCTGTCAATCACCACATCCTCGTCAGCGAGTCGCTCGAGATTCTCACGCCTCGCCTCCTCGCCTGCATACAACACTAGAACTCGGGAAGGCCCGCCCAAGGAGTATGGTTGAGGGTCGCAACTCTGGCGGCGCATGTGGTCAAGCAACCATGTAGGAAGGGGGCCTGGGGGTACCTCCTCGTTGGTTACCGACAAGCCGACTTCCAGAACCATGACACCACCGAGCATCGAGGATGCTCGGAGGGGGTTCTTGAACTCGCCGATTGCTGAGGTGTGTGCAACTCACTCTTGACGCGAGGCGCGGGTCAGTGGAATAGCAGCTAGAAGTGAGAGAAAAGTTGCGATTCCTACCGCTGGAAGTGGATTGTGAAAGCTGGGATCTGGAGGGTGCTCGACGTTCCAATCGATGAGCAGTACAGCGTTCATGTCTTCTCCGTCTGATGCCGTCGGGATGTCGAGAGTGGCCGTGCCATTTGTGCCATCAAGTTGCACGGCCGAGTGAGCAACATGCACGTAATCATCGAGTCCGTTCGAGCCGTCCTCGAAGCGCGCCGAGTCCTCCACGAAGAGAAGCCACGGCGTCGTCGTTTGAGGTGGACATTCGTCAGCGCAGGAAAATACGAGATTGTCGAAATTCCAAGAGAAGGTTGCTCCATCGGTGAAGTCAACAGAGAAGTCGATTGTTCCATCCATGAACCAAGCACGGTTACCAACCAGCAGAGATTGCGAGTAATCGTCGACAAGAGAAGTTCCCTTAGGGGATGAACCAGAGTGCATTCGCTGTCCATCGATGACAGAGGTCGGCGCTGCCCTCTCAGTACCAACATTGTCCTTTGACGAGTCTCCATATGCTGCAACCCAACGCTCCTCGGTGCTGTTCGAGCCAAATGGGTCCTCAATCTCAAACCAATGACGATGGTAGTGAATAAGTACCGAATCTGTGCCCTCAGTCGCCTGATCCATCGCGTGCTCACTGGAAACGCAATTCATACACCAAGTGGCTGTGTAAACCTCAATGATATTTGGTAGATCGTTGTACTGCGAGGTCGTGCTCGCGCTTACTGTGCCGTTTCCCAAGGCAAGTTTCAGCCCGCCGAAAGTTCCAGAATCCTCCTGATGGCGGGCTGTCGTCCAGATTGGTGCGCTCTCGGCTAACGCTCCCATGGGAGCCAGCAAAAGAGCCACCATCGCGAGGGCCAGAACGGTTCGCATCAAATTGCGGAATTCGCGCTGATGATGAATGGTTCGCCTTCATTGCGTCGTGGCAAATGCTGCGATTGCGCGCTCGATATCTTCGTCTGTGATGTGAAGATGGATGACTGCGCGGACTGTGGAATCGTCGATTGTCAGGGTGTCCACACCATGCTCTGCCAACTGTTCCACGACTTTCTGGGCCTCTCCATTAGCCGTTGAAATATACACCATATTGGTCTGTACCGAATTCATGTCGACCGCGTAGCCGTCCATTTCGTTGACTGCCGCTGCGAGGCGGCGTGCGCGATCGTGATCTTCTGCCAAGCGCTCGACATGTTGGTCGAGTGCGTAGAGACCGGCGGCGGCTAAGATTCCAGCTTGACGCATGCCGCCGCCGAACATCTTCCGCCATCTATACGCTAGATCAATGAAGTCTCGTGGCCCGATGAGGACACTACCGATTGGGGCACCAAGTCCCTTGGAGAGGCAGATCGAGATTGTGTCATATTCTCTTACCATGCGTGCGATGTCAATTCCAGTGGCGGTGACCGCGTTGAAAATTCGTGCACCGTCGAGGTGGGCGCTGCAGTCGTTTTCGTGGGCAATGCGCCCGATTTCGTCGAGTGTTGCTTGATCGTAGCAAGAACCACCTCCGCGGTTCGAGGTGTTTTCGACGCAGACGAGGGAACCGTTGGGGAAGTGCCCGAGGCTACCGTCTCCCTTACGGATAGCTTTGCGAACATCGGCCGGATCCATGATTCCTGCTCGGCCGGGAACGAGGGCAATTGAGCAACCGGATAGGGCTGCGAAGCCACCTCCTTCGTAGATGTAGATGTGACTGGTGGCTTCGGTGACCACCTCATCGCCAGGATTTGTGTGAGCACGAATGGCGATGGCGTTGGACATAGTTCCACTCGGCACGAAGAGACCTGCTTCCTTGCCGAGCATGGCTGCGAGCCGGTTTTCGAGAGCGATTACCGTGTGGTCGTCACCGAGAACATCGTCACCAACCTCGGCTTCTGCCATCGCTTCACGCATCGCCGCGGTTGGCTGTGTCACCGTGTCGGAGCGAAGGTCTACCCTGTCGGAGGGATGCTCACGCATGGCTGCCACAAGGCGGGTTCGCATTTCAAGCGAACCGCCCACCTAACCTCAAAGAGAATTCAAAAATCGAGTCACTCAAGTCGCTTCTTACGTCGCTTGGCTCCCTTTTGTGGAGGTCCGCGGCGCATATTACCACCGGACGCACCGCCCTTCGGTGGGCCGCCCGACTTGCCCCGACTCATCATGAAGAAGCCAACAGCTGCAGCGACGACGAGCGCACCTGCAATCGGCACAATCGGCAGGGATGATTCGGTAGCATCCTTCAGGCATTCACTCTGACCGCGCTCGGGTTGGGAATAGCCGGTTGCGCACGTCTTTTGAGAGTCGGAACCGGCTTCATCGACATAGTTATTCTTGGCTGCGAGGCGACAGGTAATCTCGCCGGTTCGATCCTGATAGGTGCCCGGCTCGCATGGTGTCTGAGTCGACGCGCCACTCTCCGGAACAATGTATCCAGCATCTGCCTCTAGGCAAGAGGTCTGGCCTGAATT
>CAXGBP010000149.1:0-2924 GCA_964007685.1 uncultured Candidatus Poseidoniales archaeon
TCAAACAACAGAGAAGAAGCCTTTGGTCCATGATTTCGGCCTAGCATTGCCCAGTACAGTGCAATGTAGGCTTCTCGACCACTTATTCCACAATCAGGTGCAATTGTTCGAATTGTAGCCCCAATGGCTTGTTCGGACCAATTTAATTCTGCTAACCCCTCTGCTAGAGATGATAGGAAAACTCTCTGCTCCTCGCTGAGTTCTGCTCGCGCTTCTGCACTGATTGACTTGTGGATGTGAATGCGCGCGTCCTCCGGGAAATGGATGCTGCCAATCCAATTGCGCATTCGCGTCAGCCGCTGTGACAGAGACTCGTTTGGTTCGCCTGTGAGGTGTCCGCTGGCTCGCATCGAGGTCCAGACATCTTCGTCGGAGGACTTGATTTGGGCAAGCATCGAAAGATGACGGAATGAGACTCCTCCGAGAGAATCGGCAGGGTCGGCACCTCGTTCGAGTTGACTGAGCTTCATCGCTCCTCTATTGGTGACGGCGGCCACCTTCTGCCTCTTGCTAAGGCCCTCTTCCTCGGAGTCGGGAGGGTTTGCGACGAGTCTCTCGTACTCGTCGGCCATCTGGAACAGTGCTGAGCCGGTATCGAAGTCGATGTGGCGGTTCATTTTGGAGCCGGCTATCAGATATCGAACGATTTCCGGCGGGACCAAGCTCAGTGCCTCGACGGGACCAATGGTATTGCCCGAGGACGAAGACATTGGTCCTGCACCCTTGACTTGAATCCATTCGTATACCATCTTGGAAGGAGGTTCGGAGCCGAGTAAACGGCAGATTGGGAGGCCGGTGTCGAAGGAACCACCTGCGGCCCCGTGGTCCTTTCCTGCCGGCTCGCAAGTCACTCCGTGAATGCCCCAACGAGCCGCCCAATCGATGCGCCACGGCAGTTTTCCATCGGCCTTACGAATGTCTGCAGAACCCGACTTGCCGTGGCGATCAGTCCAGTGAACGAATGGGTGTTCGTAACCTGTAACCGTAACTCCGTCCATGCTACCATCGGAGCCAAGCGGCTTGTAGGGGAACCAATTTTCATCCAATTCTCGGCCTGAAATTGATTCGATAATCTCGCGAATCGCGTCAGCCTGTTCTATCGCAGAATGAATCTTGGTAGCGAATTTTCCGTTGGAATAGGTCTCATGGTTCATGATGACTTCTGGGAAGACCCCAATCTGACCCAGCGCCTCGAGGAAAGGAACTAGGAAATGGTCCGCATAGGATCCTGCCTCTGGGTCAGGATTGCCCTCAGAATCAGGCGCTGGGATGAAGGCCAGAGGGCATCCGATGTAGCGTTCGTATTCCGGCGAAAGGAATGAGTAGACTCTGCGAAGAGGATCCATTGAATCGACGATGAAAATGTAGCGGGAATCAAGTCCGGCATCTAGGCAAGCCCGATGAATCATCTCAGCAGACAAAATCTCCCGAAGATGTCCAATGTGGAACTCCCCAGAGGGCGTGATTCCCGAGCAAGCAACCTGCTGTTCACCTCGTTCATCCCGCAATCGTTCAGCGGTGAAGTCCGCCCAGTGCATCGATTCCTACCTCAGACTGTGACCACTCGCACAAGACCGCGCAGGGGGACCCCGTCAATCTCGTTCATTTCGGTCTTATTCGCCAGTACCAAACACAACTTTACCTCGGCACCAGCATCACGGAGGTGCTCAACGGTCTTGCGCATGGTTGATCCGCCAGAGACGACGTCGTCAATCACGACGACTCTCTTGCCTCCGACGCTGGCGAAGACATCGGACAGATGACCGCTTTCAGATTCTGAGATCGAGCGGCTTACAGCCATTTCAAGGTCCATCTGACCGGCAATTGCTTGAGCAAATGGAATTCCATTTATTGAGATTCCAACTATGGTGTCGACCTCATCTCCGATTTCCTCATCGATGATGTCACAGAAAACGTAGGAAACTGCTTCGACTCTAGCCGCTTTCACAGCGATGGAGCGCCAGCCGACGCGGATATCGTGGGGAGCCTCATCGTCCATGGGCACATTGGAGGAGGAAAGCCATTGGATTGTGGTCTGCGAGAGCGATAGTTCGTCCGCTATCTGCTGACTGTTCAGGCCCTTGTTGCGGTATTCCTCGACCTTGCTGCGGAGCTCGTCTATGCTCAGTGGCATCAATCGATGGCCCGAACCGGCCCGTATCAAGGGTTCGTCTATTGTATATCGAGCAGCACGGTTCTACGAACCGTGTGAGAATGTGTCAGAATCGACCGGTAGAACCGAATCCGCCTTGGCCCCGGTCGGTCTCTCCGAGTTCCTCAAATGCGACTTCTTTGAAGCTCGAACGAGGAATCGGCGTAATGAGTAATTGAGCGATACGCTCACCCTTGGCAATGGTGTATGAGTCCCCTTCGCCGATCCATGTCATCATGACGAATAATTCTCCACGGTAATCGGCATCGATAGTTCCTATTCCGTGGGGTGGGATGAGCCCGCGCTTACCTAAGGATGAGCGGGCTCTGACCTGACCCTCGTAGCCAACTGGGATTGCTACGTGGAGTCCTGTTCGCACGAGGGTCGCATTGCGATAGAGGACCTCTGTGTCCTCCAATGCATAGAGATCCCATCCGGCAGCATGGACGCTGCCGCGAGTAGGAAGTTGTGCATCAGCATGGACTCGCGCCACTTTGACCTCGATGTCCTCGTCCACGCTCACGGGCCGACTAACTGGGCTTTGACGGTTGGTGCGAGCGGGTGAAGCCGCCCGGTGGGGTGAAAAAGGAGGCGCGGCTCGCCCGACCAATGGCCGACTTCGAATACGATGCTCTGCTCGACCGAGCGCGCGATCGAATCCCGAAGGACATCAGCGAGCGCAATCGCTGGACCATGCCTCCGCCCGAGATCCTCGTCGAAGGAAGTCAAACCATCCTTCGAAACTTCGCAGCTATTGTTGATTCGATGGACC
>CAXGBP010000150.1:0-2894 GCA_964007685.1 uncultured Candidatus Poseidoniales archaeon
CAGGGCCTTGATCGCCGCCTCGGCCAACTCGGCGACGTGAATATGCTAGCGATCGAAGACTACGACATAACAGTCGAGAGAATCGCTGGACTCGTCGCCGACGGCAAGCTCTGCAAAGATCGCCACGCAATGCTCGTCAGCCTTGCAGAGCAATTGGAAGAGGAGAGGCGAATACGGCTTGTCGCAGTGTTCGATCAAATCAACACCAACTTCACCAGAGCGTACAAATTACTCCAGCCAGGTGGCGAGGGAGAGTTGCAGTTGGAGAATCCGAAGAACCCGTTCGAGGGTGGTTTGAGGATGGCTTGCATTCCTCCAGGGAAGAGCAAGAGAACACGCCGAAGCTTCCTCTCTGGAGGCGAGAAATCAATGGCTGCACTGGCCTTAATTTTCGCGATTCAGGATTACGAGCCGAGCCCGTTCTACTACTTCGATGAAGTCGATCAGAACCTCGATCCATTCAACGCTGAGAGAATCGCAACACTTTGCCGAATTCGTAGTACTCACGCCCAGTTCATCATGGTGACACTACGCAAGGTAAGTCTCACTCTAGCCGACCACCACATCGGAATCACACACGCTGGAGATGGCTGCAGCCGCCGTATTGCTGACTTCGACAGGGCGGCTGCGATTGAGTTGGGCGAAGAGTTCGAGGCTGAGCAAAAGGCGATTGCTGAGGCTCAGAAGGCTAAGGAGAACATGGGCGAATTGCCTACTGAAGAGGCGATGCCGAAGGTTCCTGAGCCGATGGAGCGACCTCAAAGCCTTGGCGGCCTCGCCGATCGAGCTGGCGTCGAAGTGACTGATGAGGAGGCCGTAGGTGGAGAACTGCCTGAGGTTGAGGCAGTTGCTACTGATGACATCGATACTGAATCAACGTTGACTTCACTCATCGAGCGGACTGAGGAATGGTCCGAGGATATCGCAGAGAAGGAGGCCTCGACGCCACCTGCTGATGACGAAGAAGTGGCAGTTGCCACTGATGAGGTCGCCGGAGAGGTCGAAGCCGAGCAGGAGTTGGAGTGACCGATGACTGTTTTTGATGCGACCGCAATGCGAGACGACATCGTGACAAGACTTCTCGAAGGCGAGCAAGACCTCGAGACTAGTCGCTATCTGGACCGACTCGTCGAACTCGCCAGCCTTGAAGAGGCTGAGCACCAATTCCTTATCGAACCATTCGACCGCTCGGTCGCCCTTGTATTCCAATTATTCAGATCGAAAGATCTGGACCCTTGGGATGTCAATTTGACGAGTTTCTTAGAGATGTTCGACGAGAGAATCAAGACTGCTGAGAACATCGATTTGCCGACCTGCGGTCGGCTAATTCGAATGGCTTGGCAGATTCTTCGTGGCCAAGCCTCGACACTGATTGAGAGACAGGATCGAGCTTGGGACGACCTCGAGGATGATTTCCTCGATTTCGATATTGGCGGATGGGAATCAGATTTCTCTGAGGACGATTACAACTTCTCGGTCGGAGTCCTCACCGGAGCGGCGGATTCGGTACTACCCTCGATGTTCACGGGACGTATCCATCGAGATGAGAGCCGCCCGGTCACTCTTGGAGAATTGCTGATGGGGCTGCAGAGCGCTAAGCAGATTTCCGAGGACCTCAAGCTTCGGGAGCAGATTGCGAAGGAACGCCGCGAGGCCAATGCAAAAGCGAGGGCACGATTTTCAGGCAGTCTTCACATAGAGGACCTTGAAGCAGATTTGAAGCGAACTTGGGAAGCTCTGCGGGATCGAACTGTGGTCGGTAATGGTGCAGTTGACCTGAAGGACATAGTCGAGCACTTGCGCGACCGCTCGCTTGAGAAAGGCCTCGAATCCGATGAGGCAGAAGCGGAGGCACAGGTCACTGCTCTGGTATCGTCGCTTTTCCTAACTCACCGAGGTTACGCGGATTTAACTCAGAACTCAGGCCGTGATGGCATGATTACACTCAAAGATCTCCACCCCGATAACGGTGATTTCGACGCCTTGACCGAAGAGATCAATCCTAAGCCTGAGATGGAGGTGGCAGTCGATGTCTGACTCAGTTGAATTGTCAACCATACTCGAAGCGATTCTGTTCAGCGCTGGTCGCTCGATGACAGTTGAGGAATTGATGGAGCAGACTGGGATGACTCGTTCCGAGATTACAGGTTCTCTGAAAAATCTACAATCCACAATCAAGCGTCGACGAGATTCTGCGTTACAATTGACCGAGGTTGCTGGAAGGTGGATATTCGAGGTTCGCCCGACTCTTTCCATACATCTTCCTGAGTCGGTCCGGCCGGATGTTCCTGCACGATTACTTCCGGCCGCTGCTCTCATCGCTTACCATCAGCCGATGAAGCAGGCACAATTGGTCGACATGATTGGCACCAAGGCCTACGATAGGGTTCGGGAATTGGCGAATCTTGGCTTCATCGACAGGCGTCGGGATGGCTTGACTCGCAGGCTGACAACGACACGTCGCTTCGCAGAGTACTTCGGTTGCCCAGATGTCGAATATCGAAAGGTCCGCGAATGGTTCCGTGCTGAGGCTGCTAAGGCTGGGTTGACAAGCGCTCAATTAGCCGCTTCTCTATCGGATGAGCAGATGACTATTGAGGAATTTACCGAAGCCCCTTCTGAGGAAGCGATGGCGATGGAAGCGACCCAGGTCGAAGAGTGAATGCGGACTCGGAGAGTCTCTGATTTCACTCGCCACGAACTTGTTTGAGGGCGGCTTCGACGGCAGCCATGGTGATTCGGTCGCCACTTTCGCGAACGATAGAGACAACTGATTCGATCTCTTCCGGTTCGGCGCCGGCGGATGCAATCATGTTGCGCAGGTGGAGTTTCATGTGACCTGCTTGGATTCCTACGGTGGCTAATGCGCGTAGGGCTCCGAGGTTCTGGGCAAG